>JABZOY010000051.1:0-11352 GCA_015255025.1 Haemophilus sp. | reverse complement strand
ACCGCACTTTATGAACGATATTACCTTTTATCAACGTTTCGAAGCCGATATTCTCGCCGGGCGTAAAACCATCACCATTCGAGATAAATCCGAAAGCCATTTTAAAACGGGCGATATCTTACGTGTTGGTCGATTTGAAGATAATCAATATTTCTGCACGATTGAAGTGTTAAGTGTGTCGCCGATTACTCTTGATGAACTAACAGAACAGCATGCAACACAGGAGAATATGAGTTTGGCAGAGTTGAAAGAAGTGATTCGGGATATTTATCCCATTGAAGAACAGTTTTATGTAATTAGATTTTGTGTTTTACCATAAGGATTTTCTATGAAAAAAGTTACATTTTATTTTTTATTTTCTTTATTAACAGCTTGTTCCGCATCGAATAATAGTAGTAAGAGTGTAGAACAGCCATATATGATTTCAGATCAAGATGTTTTACAGTACATAGAAGAGGTTAATAATATTGAATACTGTTTGCCTAAGGGGACTAGGATAAATACTCTAAGTGATTTAGAACGAAGAGTGCTTACTGATGCTAGGGGAGATGTTCTTCGTAATATTATTGGACAAAATAACTTAAGCAAGGTATTAAAAAATGAAGTTTCGTATAAATACTTTGAAGAAAGAGAAAATGCATTAAAAACTAAGAAGATTACGGCTTCTAAAGAAGAATGCAAAGAATTGTCAAGGAAGTTTTTAGAAGAAGTTCATAATAGAAAATATGGTCGTTCCTCCTCTCCGAAGGTTGGCATTATTGTATATTAAATAAATGTGGTTCAGTTATTATGAATATTATCGATAAAATAAAGAATAATCTCATAAATTCAGAAAGAGAAGGTAATAAAACAGCTGAATTTCATTATCAAATTCTAATTAATGCTGATGAGTTAAAAGATATTGATGCTGAAGAATTTTGCCAAAAGTTATCTTTGACAGATGGATATAAATCAGAATTTAGGAAAATGATTAAGTTAGCTAACCATATAAAAAGTAAAGGGAAAAAGATTATTTAAATTTGTAGGGTGCAATTTATTGCACCATTATCCTTTTAATCAAAGGGTGTAACAAGTTGCACCCTATCAAAGAGAAAAATAAATGACACAAAAATTCGAAATGGCAGACCGTTTTAATCCGTCTGCGGTAGAGCAAGCCCTTTATCAACATTGGGAAGAGAGCGGTTATTTTAAACCGTCTGAAAATGAAAACGCACCGAGCTATTGCATTGCAATTCCGCCGCCGAACGTAACAGGTTCTTTGCACATGGGGCACGCTTTCCAACAAACCTTAATGGATACCTTAATCCGTTTTAACCGTATGGAAGGGCATAATACCTTATGGCAAGCGGGGACAGACCACGCGGGTATCGCAACCCAAATGGTGGTGGAACGTAAAATTGCGGCAGAAGAAGGCAAAACTCGCCACGATTATGGTCGTGAAGCGTTCATCAACAAAATCTGGGATTGGAAAGCCTATTCAGGTGGCACAATCAGCCAACAAATGCGCCGTTTAGGTAACTCTATCGACTGGGAACGTGAGCGTTTCACTATGGACGATGGTTTATCTAACGCGGTAAAAGAAGTATTTGTTCGCTTGCATGAAGAAGGCTTGATTTACCGTGGCAAACGCTTAGTAAACTGGGATCCGAAACTTCACACCGCGATTTCTGATTTAGAAGTAGAAAATAAAGAGAGCAAAGGTTCCCTTTGGCATTTCCGCTATCCGTTAGCTAACGGTGCGAAAACGGCAGATGGTAAAGATTATTTAGTGGTGGCAACCACGCGTCCAGAAACCATGTTGGGCGATACGGCTGTTGCAGTGCATCCTGAAGATGAACGTTATCAATCTTTAATCGGTAAAACTGTGGTTCTGCCACTGGCTAATCGTGAAATTCCAATTATTGCCGATGAATACGTCGATCGTGAATTCGGTACAGGTGTGGTAAAAATTACCCCTGCGCACGACTTCAACGACTACGAAGTGGGTAAACGTCACAGCTTACCGATGGTTAACGTGTTAACTTTAAATGCGGATATTCGTGATGAAGCGGAAATTATCGGTACTGATGGCAAACCACTTGCTGGCTATGAAGCGACGATTCCTGCGGATTACCGTGGTTTAGAGCGTTTTGCAGCACGTAAGAAAATCGTGGCAGATTTTGAAGCGCTAGGTTTATTAGACGAAATTAAACCGCACGATCTCAAAGTGCCTTATGGCGACCGTGGTGGCGTGCCAATCGAGCCAATGCTAACCGACCAATGGTATGTGAGCGTGAAACCGCTTGCTGATGTGGCGATTAAAGCGGTAGAAGATGGCGAAATCCAATTCGTGCCGAAACAATACGAAAACCTTTATTTTTCTTGGATGCGTGATATTCAAGATTGGTGTATCTCTCGCCAACTTTGGTGGGGACACCGTATTCCAGCGTGGTATGACGCGGAAGGAAACGTTTATGTTGCGCGTAACGAAGAAGAAGTGCGGTCAAAATATAACTTAGATTCTACGGTTGAACTTAAACAAGATGAAGACGTATTAGACACGTGGTTCTCATCAGGCTTATGGACATTCTCTACCTTAGGTTGGCCAGAGCAAACTAAAGAACTCAAAATGTTCCACCCAACGGATGTGTTAATTACCGGCTTCGACATTATCTTCTTCTGGGTTGCGCGTATGATTATGTTTACGATGCACTTCGTGAAAGATGAAAACGGTAAACCACAAGTACCATTCAAAACCGTGTACGTAACAGGCTTGATCCGTGATGAAAACGGACAAAAAATGTCAAAATCGAAAGGTAACGTGCTCGATCCAATCGATATGATCGACGGTATCAGCCTTGAGGATTTACTTGAAAAACGCACCGGCAACATGATGCAGCCGCAATTAGCAGAGAAAATTGCTAAAGCAACGCGCAAAGAATTTGCTGAAGGTATTGCAGCTCACGGTACAGACGCATTGCGTTTTACATTAGCAGCGTTAGCTTCAAATGGTCGTGATATCAACTGGGATATGAAACGTTTAGAAGGCTACCGTAACTTCTGTAATAAATTGTGGAATGCAAGCCGTTTCGTTCTTACGAATGAAAAATTAGATTTAAGCGAAGGCGAGATCGAATTCTCATTAGCGGATCGTTGGATTCAATCAGAATTCAACCGCACAGTGGAAACGTTCCGTAACTCATTAAGCCAATATCGTTTCGACCTTTGTGCCAATGCGATTTATGAGTTTACTTGGAACCAATTCTGTGACTGGTATTTAGAATTAACTAAACCAGTATTTGCAAACGGCAATGCAGCACAAATCCGTGCGGCAAGCCAAACCTTGGTTCATGTGTTAGAAAAATTATTACGTTTAGCACATCCGCTTATTCCATTTATTACCGAAGAAATTTGGCAAAAAGTGAAAGGATTTGTGGGCATTACAGCTGACAGCATTATGTTACAACCTTTCCCACAAGTGGAAGAGAACGGCTTTGATCCAGAAGCAGAAGCTGAAATTGAATGGTTAAAAGAAGTGATCGTTGCGGTACGTAATATTCGTGCAGAAAGCAACATCGCACCAAGTAAAGGCTTAGATCTGTTATTCCGTAATTTAAGTGCTGAAAATGCAAAAATTCTTGAAAAACAGACCGCTCTTTTAAAAGCGATGGCGAAATTAGATAACGTTCAAGTGTTAGCGGCAAACGAAACCGCACCACTTGCCGTAGCGAAACTCGTTGGCAATGCTGAATTGCTTGTGCCAATGGCTGGCTTTATCAATAAAGAAGCAGAGCTTGCCCGTTTAACCAAAGAGATTGAAAAATATCAAAACGAAGTTAAACGTATCGAAAACAAACTCAGCAACGAAGCTTTCGTGGCTAAAGCACCAGAAGCGGTGATTGCAAAAGAACGCGAAAAACAAGCGGAATACCAATCTGGATTAGAAAAAATCCAAGAGCAGTATAAAGCGATTGAAGCGTTGTAGTTAGTCTTATTTGGTTGCTTTAAATTTACTGTTTAAACAGTATATCAGCTATGGATAAATTAACTCCTGAGCAACGTAAAAAATGTATGAAAGCTAGTAGTAAGAATAAAGGGACAAAGCCTGAGTTACTACTAGCTAAATATTTATGGGCTTTAGGATTAAGATATCGTAAGAATGATAGAAGCATTTTTGGTACTCCCGATTTAAGTTTTAAAAAATACAAAATTGCAATTTTTATTGATGGTGAGTTTTGGCACGGAAAGGATTGGGATATTCGAAAGTATGATATCAAAAGTAACAAAGATTTTTGGATTTCAAAAATTGAGCATAATATGAATAGGGATAAGAAAGTAAACGATTATCTTATTTCTAAAGGTTGGGTAATATTTCGATTTTGGGGAAAGGATGTATTAAAAAATCCTGAGAAGTTTAGTTTAGAGATACAGAAAGCAATTTATGAAAGATGTGTTAGATGATAACTTGTTAGAAGAACCCGCTGCACAATATAGTTTATTTGAACCGGAGTCCAAGCTTGATTCACAAGAAAAATTTACTTTTATTGATTTATTTGCAGGTATTGGTGGATTTCGCATTGCCATGCAAAATTTAGGAGGTAAATGCATTTTCTCTAGTGAATGGGATGAGCAGGCTCAGAAAACTTATGAGGCTAATTTTGGTGATTTGCCTTATGGAGATATTACCTTAGAGGAAACAAAGGCTTTTATTCCTGAAAAATTTGATATTTTATGTGCTGGTTTTCCTTGTCAGGCATTTTCTATTGCAGGAAAACGAGGAGGATTTGAAGATACTAGAGGGACTTTGTTTTTTGATGTTGCGGAAATTATACGTCGCCATCAGCCCAAAGCATTTTTTTTAGAGAATGTAAAAGGATTAAAAAACCATGATAAAGGTAGAACATTAAAAACTATATTGAATGTACTAAGAGAAGATCTAGGTTATTTTGTCCCTGAGCCAGAAATTGTTAATGCTAAGAATTTTGGTGTTCCACAAAATAGAGAAAGAATTTATATCGTAGGCTTTCATAAAAGCACTGGTGTTAATAGTTTTAGTTATCCCGAACCTTTAGATAAAATTTTAACTTTTGCTGATATCAAGGAAGAAAAAACTGTTCCAACTAAATATTATCTATCAACTCAGTATATTGATACTTTAAGAAAACATAAAGAACGCCATGAAAGTAAAGGTAATGGCTTTGGTTATGAAATTATTCCTGATGATGGAATAGCAAATGCTATTGTAGTTGGAGGTATGGGACGTGAACGTAATCTTGTAATCGATCATAGAATTACTGATTTTACTCCGACTACAAATATTAAAGGGGAGGTAAATCGTGAAGGAATTCGTAAAATGACTCCACGAGAATGGGCAAGGTTGCAAGGATTTCCAGATAGTTATGTTATTCCAGTCTCTGATGCATCAGCGTATAAACAATTTGGTAATTCAGTAGCTGTGCCAGCTATTCAAGCTACAGGTAAGAAAATTTTAGAAAAATTATGTTATTAGGGAATAGTAATATGGAAATTAGAGGCAATGTTGGCGAATGGAGTGAGCTGTATGTTTTGATAAAATTATTATCAGATGGAATACTTTATCAATCGGATATAAATCTTTGTAGAGATAGTAATAATACATATAAAGTGATAAAAGCTTTTAAGGACGAAGTAAATTATAGTTTGGAATTTGATAGAGTAGGTAACTATTTAAAAGTATATCGTGTTATTAATGATGAAAATACTTTATTGAAGGAATATACATTCAATGATTTTAATGAGGTATCAAAACAAATATTACATTCAATAAAAACTAAATCAGAAAGAACATTTTCTATTCCGGATATTCAACAGTTTTTATCTGATAACTGTATTCTTACTACAAAAGCAAGCTCGCATTCGAAAGCCGACATAAGATTAAGAATTTATGACCATCGTCTGGCTAGTGAAACTGAATTGGGTTTTAGCATAAAATCTCTACTAGGAAAAAAATCTACTTTATTCAATACTGGACAAGGTAATAATTTTATATATGAAGTTAAATGTTTAACAGAATCTATAAATATAAAAGAATTTAATGAGAGTACTATAATCGATAAGCCAAAAATTGTATCGCGAATAAATAAATTAAATGAATTAGGTTCAAAAATTTCATTTTATGGAGTTCAATCCAGACAGTTACAGCAAAATTTAAAGATGATTGATGGTGATTTACCAGAGGTTATAGCTTGGAGTTTATATTATAGATATCTAAAAAACGAACCTTCTCTTGTCAAAATAGCAGATCTTTTGGAAACAGAGGATCCTTTAGGTTTTTATGAGACGGCTGATGATAAGAAGCAGAGAATGTATGTCTATAAATTAAAAAAGTTTTTAGCTGAATCCGCTATGGGGATGACTTCTGAAAATATTTGGCTTGGAGAATATGATTCATTTGGAGGGGTTATAGTAGCTAAGAATGATGGTGATATTGTTTGTTTTCATATTTATGACTTTAATTTATTTAGAAATTATTTATTAAATAACACAAAATTTGAACAGGCATCAACTGGTGAAGATGAGACTCATCCAGGACTAGAGAACCATAACGCTAAGAAAAAATATTATTTTGGCTGGTTGTATGAAGAGAATGGAAGCCACTATATTAAATTAAATTTACAAATTAGATTTAATTAGACGTGTAAAATATTTGTATTGTTACTTTCTATTTTTAATTTAAAAAGAACAGTAGTTTTACTGTGATTTAAAAAAACGGTCAGATTTAAAGTCTGGCCGCTTTTTATTTTCTACGATGTTGTAGGTAGAAAATCTATTCTAGTGATTCAACACCTCAAGCAATGCTTGCACAGGATGTTTCAAGATGGCTTTTTCATATCGCTTCACTTGGCTGCGGCAAGAATAGCCTGTCGCAAGACAATGATTCGGATCTTTACCTTGCAATTTTTTGCCCCAAGATACGTCGTAAATATCTTTCGACATGGTTTGATTTTGAACCTCATGACCAAATACACCCGCCATACCACAGCAGCCGACTTTCTCGACATTCAATGTTTGTCCAAATTGCGCAAAAATATGCTGCCATTCTTTTGGGCTGTTTGGCATAAAGGTGGATTCAGTACAATGAGGGAATAAATGCCACTCAAAAGTGCGGTCAGATTTTGCAATATTTTTCACCGCACTTTGTAATGCGTTACTTTCTAATTGATTGGTCAGCCATTCATGCGCTGTGAGTACATGGAAATCACCGCGAGAATCACCTAATGCTTCTTTATATTCATCACGATAAGAAAGCACAATAGCTGGATCTACGCCGACTAAAGGTACATTTAATTTGGCGACACGATTTAAAAATTCCGCTTGTGTTTTCGCGGTTTTACTAAAGCGAGCTAAAAAACCTTTAATATGCATGGCTTTGCCATTCGGTTTAAAAGGCAGAAGGATTGGATTGAATCCTAATTTTTGCGTGAGAGCCACGAAATCCCGTACTACTTTGGCATCGTAATAAGAGGTGTAAGGATCTTGTACGATAAAGAGCATATTGGCTTTTTCGGCGGTGCTAAGAGCTTCCAATTCTTCTAATTTTTTGCCTTGATAGCCAATTTCCACTAATTGCTGTTGGAGGTTTGGCTGTGAAAGGAGAGGCAAATCAGTCATACCCAGTGTTTTTTCAACCAAGCTTTGTGTGACTTTGAGCTTGGTGAAATAATTGAATAATGCCGGTTGTTTCGCCATATAAGGTGCAGCAACTTCTAAATTCGCCACAAGATGATCTTTGACTGGGCGTAAATAACGACTGTGGTAAAAATGGAAAAATTTTGCACGGAAACTTGGTACGTCAATTTTAATCGGGCATTGGCTTGCACAGGCTTTACAAGCCAGACAAGTATCCATTGCCGCTTTTACTTCATGTGAGAAGTCATATTCACCACGCCATTTCTGCACGCTATTGCGGAAACGTTCCACAAGTGCGGTCAGTTTGACTTGTGTTTTATGAAAATCTAATTGATCAGGCGATACGTTTTCATTGGCCATTAATCGCAACCACTCACGCACCATAGCGGCTCGTCCTTTTGGCGAGAATACACGATTTTTACTCACTTTCATGGAAGGGCACATAATGCTGTGCTCATCAAAGTTAAAGCAAAGCCCGTTACCGTTACAATTCATCGCGCCTTTGAATTCGTCTCGCATCTGAATTGGGATTTGGCGATCATTGTCCGCACGCATTGGCGAGAGGATAGAATAGAGTTCCGCATCGCTATTAAGTGGCGTACAGATTTTACCTGGATTGAGACGATTGTTTGGGTCAAATAAAAATTTCACATAACGTAATTCTTGCCAAAGTTCAGGTGTAAAGAATTTCTCGCCATAATGAGAACGTACACCTTTACCGTGTTCCCCCCATAGTAAACCACCGTATTTCACGGTGAGTTCTGCCACTTCATCTGAAATTTGTTTAAAGAGTTTGACTTGTTCTTTATCACATAAGTCCAAAGCCGGGCGAACGTGCAATACGCCAGCATCCACATGGCCAAACATCCCATATTGCAGATTGTGACTATCTAATAAGGCTCTAAATTCAGCAATGTAATCCGCAAGATGTTCTGGTGGCACACAGGTATCTTCCACAAAAGGAATCGGTTTGGCTGCGCCTTTCGCATTCCCCAATAGCCCCACCGCTTTTTTACGCATGGCGTAAATACGTTCAATAGAAGGCAAGTCAGAACAAAGTTGATAGCCGATAATATGATCTTTGCCTTGTGCAATTTTTTCATCTAATTGCTGACAAAGTGCGGTCACTTGGCTGTCGATTTTAGCTTGATTGTTGCCCGCATATTCCACAATGTTTAAACCTAGAATTGGATTTTGTTCTTCTTCTGTTAAAAGTTCTTTCACTGAATGCCAAATAATATCTTGCTTAGCAAGGTTCAGCACTTTGGAATCGACGGTTTCAACGGAAAGAGCATTGGCTTTCACCATAAACGGTGCATTGCGAAGCGCAGCATCAAATGAGCTGTACTTCACATTAATTAAGGTGCGATATTTAGGAATCGGCAATAAATTAAGTTTAGCTTCACAGATAAACGCAAGTGAACCTTCTGAGCCCGTTAAAATTCGGGTGAGGTTAAATTCACTTTCATCTTTATTAAAGACATTCTTAAGATCGTAACCGGTGAGAAAGCGATTGAGTTGGGGTAAGTCTTGAATGATTGAGGTGCGCTTCTCTTTACAACGTTGGAAAATCGTTTGATGTAACGTTTTTCCATTTTCTGTAAGCGGGTAGTTTTCTAAAACATCATCAGATTTGACCGCACTTGTATCTAATATTTCACCATTCATTAAAACAGAACGTAATGCTAAAACGTGATCAGAGGTTTTTCCGTATTGTAGTGAGCCTTGACCGGAAGCATCGGTATTAATCATGCCACCGAGGGTTGCTCGATTACTGGTGGAGAGTTCTGGCGCAAAGAATAAACCGTGAGGTTTTAAAAATTGGTTTAGTTGGTCTTTTACTACGCCGGCCTGCACGCGAACCCAACGTTCTTCTATATTAAGCTCTAAAATGCTCGTCATGTGGCGAGAGAGATCGACAATAATGTTGTTATTTATAGATTGTCCATTGGTACCCGTGCCGCCACCGCGAGGTGTAAAGGTTAGATGAAGGTATTTCTCTTTATTCGCTAATTTGGTGATACGTACTATATCGGCAACAGATTTAGGGAATAAAATAGCTTGAGGAAGCTGCTGATAGACGCTGTTATCTGTCGCAAGACTTAAGCGGTCAGCATAATTTGAGGCAATATCACCTTCAAAATGCTGTTTTTGGAGTTCGTTAAGATAATCACTTACCACGTTATTAAGTTGTGGCACATTAGAAAGACGGGGCAACATAAAATCACTCACCTATATATAAGAGAAGAAAGTGAATTTGATGATATATGAAGCTCAAAAAAAAGTCGATTTCAACAAAAGATATTTTTTGTTAGAATAGAAATCGGGTTAAAAATTAACCCGATTTTTGTGAACGAATGTTCATTTTAGGGGTTGTTTGTCTATAAAATAACCAAAAAGGGCAAAAAAAGTTTGATCTTTGGTGTTTTTATAGGATAATAACCATACTTTTGAACGTTCCTTTGGCTATGGCAAAGGAATTGAATTTGTCAAAAGGATAAGTTAGGGCAAATTCAAAACCCTAGTTAAGCAATGTTTAGAGTGTTTCTTTTTTATAAAGTTCACAATAAACAAGGAAACTTTTCTTATTAATAACGATGACTAAATAGAGGACATCAAAATGAAAAAAACTGCAATCGCATTAGTCGTTGCTGGTTTAGCAGCAGCTTCAGTAGCTCAAGCAGCTCCACAAGAAAATACTTTCTATGCAGGTGCTAAAGTTGGTCAAGCATCTTTTCATGATGGTATCAAAGACAACTTAGGTTCTTATCACCGTAACTCTGTTACTTACGGTGTGTTTGGTGGTTACCAAATCTTAAACCGTGATAACTTAGGTTTAGCGGTAGAATTAGGTTATGATGACTTCGGTCGTGTTAAAGGTCGTGATTTAGGTAAAACTGACTTCAAACACACTAACCATGGTGCTCACTTAAGCTTAAAAGGTAGCTACAATCTTGGTGGTTTAACTTCTGCTTTAGAAGGCTTAGATGTTTATGGTCGTGCAGGCGTAGCATTAGTTCGTTCAGACTACAAATTCTATGATGTAACAAACGGTGGTGCTCGTATCCACGATGCTGGTCGTCATAGTTTACGTACTTCTGGTATGTTCGCAGCAGGTGTTGAATATGCATTACCATCATTACCAGAGTTAGCATTACGTTTAGAATACCAATGGTTAACTCGCGTAGGTAAATTACGTACTGAAGATCGTCCAAATAGCTCTGTAGACTACAACCCATGGATCGGTTCTATCAACGCTGGTTTATCTTACCGTTTCGGTCAAGGTGCTGCTCCAGTTGTTGCACCTGAAGTTGTAAGCAAAACTTTCAACTTAAGCTCTGATGTAACTTTCGCTTTCGGTAAAGCTAACTTAAAACCACAAGCTAAAGCAACTTTAGACGGTATCTACGGTGAAATCGCTCAAGTTAACAACGCTAACGTAGCTGTTGCTGGTTATACAGACCGTATCGGTAAAGATGCACCAAACTTAAAATTATCACAACGTCGTGCAGACTCTGTAGCTAACTACTTAGTAGCTAAAGGTGTTCCAGCTCAAAACATTTCTGCAGTTGGTCACGGTAAAGCTAACCCAGTTACAGGTTCTACTTGTGACGCGGTTAAAGGTCGTAAAGCGCTTATCGCTTGTTTAGCACCAGACCGTCGTGTAGAAATCGCAGTTAACGGTACTAAATAATTTTATTTAGT
>JABZOY010000050.1:0-11466 GCA_015255025.1 Haemophilus sp. | reverse complement strand
GTTGCGGGGGCCGGATTTGAACCGACGGCCTTCGGGTTATGAGCCCGACGAGCTACCAAGCTGCTCCACCCCGCGTCTGATGGCGCGTAATATACTCGTTTCAAAAATTATTGCAAGATTTAAACTGAATTTGACTTTCCGTTTGTTAAGAAAATAAACAATGTGAATATTAATTAATCATTTTATGAAATAGTGCTAGTCCTAAAAGGGAATTTTTGATAGCGTATGCAACTTTGTATTAGTTAGTTTAATTTAGGAAAATAAGAATGAAATTTCGTCAAAATCTCGCCGTAAAAATTCTTTCTGTGATGGCGGCTGTTTCAGTACTTGCATCATGTGGATCGGCCCCAAGTAAAGTCTCTTCAAAAAATAATTCTAGCTTGCCGCGTACTGCGACAGGCGATGATCCACAAAAATTTGGGGCAAAGTATAGTGGACGTAATTATCAACAAGCTATTTTAAGCCCAGTGGCATCCGTGGAGAACAAAGGTGCGGTTGTAAACCAAGGTGATTTTTTAACGCAGTTGACGAATGTTCGTGATTATTCAAGTTCATTAACAAATCGCTTTGCTGCTAATTATGGCAAAATCACTAACTGGGTACTTGCAGGAGCCAATGTGAATGAATTAGCACAATACGGCATTAACCCACAGATTATGAAAGGTTTTGATGGTTATCAAAACGTGTTAATGACAGGTTATTATTCACCTGTGATTCATGCACGCCGTACTGCACAAGGTCAATATCAACACCCAATTTATGCGATGCCAAGCTATAAACGTTATAGCCGAGCAGAAATTTATAATGGTGCATTGGCAGGACAAGGCTTAGAGCTCGCTTACAGTGATTCAATGATGGATAACTTCTTATTAGGCGTGCAGGGTAGTGGCTATGTTGATTACGGTGATGGCAATTTAAATTATTTAGCCTATGCTGGCCAAAATGGCTATAAATATCAAGCTGTTGGGCGTTTGTTGGTAGAAGATGGTGAAATTCCAAAAGAAAAAATGTCTATCCAAGCGATTCGTGAATGGGGGAAAGCAAACCCATCTCGAGTACGAGAATTGTTAGAACGTAATCCATCTTATGTTTTCTTTAAAAACGATCCAACAGGTGAAGTGAAAGGTTCTGCAGGCGTGCCTTTAGTACCTATGGCAGCAGTTGCTGCTGATCGCAATGTCATTCCTTCTGGTACCGTATTATTGGTTGAAGTGCCAGATATTGATAATGATGGTAACTGGATGGGCACGCACAAATTACACTTAATGGTGGCACTTGATGTGGGCGGCGCGGTAAATGGTCACCACTTTGACTTATATCGTGGTATTGGTGATCAAGCAGGCCATATCGCGGGTTTATCAAAACACTATGGACGCGTTTGGGTACTACAATAATGGCTCGTGTCGATAACTACGAACAACGTTTTGGCGGCATTGGTCGCCTTTATACCCCAGAAGGCTTGGCGCGTTTGCGTCAGGTTCATGTGTGCGTCATAGGTATTGGCGGCGTAGGTTCGTGGGTGGTGGAAGCATTGGCGCGAAGCGGTGTAGGGCAGATCACTATGATTGATATGGATGATATTTGTGTCACCAATATTAATCGTCAACTTCCTGCATTAAGCGGCAATATTGGCAAGCTTAAAACGGAAGTGATGGCCGAGCGCGTTAAGCTGATTAATCCAGAATGTGTGGTGAATATTATCGATGATTTCATTTCACCGGATAATCAAGCAGAATACTTAAATCGTGGCTATGATTATGTGATTGATGCCATTGATAGCGTGAAAACGAAAGCCGCGATGATTGCCTATTGCAAACGTAATAAAATCAAGATTATTACCATTGGTGGCGCAGGTGGTCAGACCGATCCTTCGAAAATTCAAATTGCTGATTTAAGCAAAACGATTCAAGATCCATTATTGGCAAAAGTGCGGTCAGTTTTACGTAAGGATTTCAATTTTACTCAAAATCCACAACGTAAGTTTGCAGTTGATGCGGTGTTTTCCACCCAGCCTCTGATTTTCCCTAAAATGGGCGAGGGCTGTGAAGTATCAGCTACCATGAATTGTGCAAATGGTTTTGGTGCGGCAACTATGATCACCGCAACTTTTGGATTTTTTGCCGTTTCTCGGGTAATCGATAAGTTATTAAAATAAAGAAATGAAGCAACGTGAAAACGTTGCTTTTTCTTTATGAATGAAAGTATTTAACAAGATGAAGAAATATCACTTCATTTTTTTATTTGGAATGTTGCAATTTTATCAAAAAGGCGTAGTCTATGTTGGCTTTGAGAATAATTCCCAATAAAAGTAAGGAAACAAACATGAAACAAGTATTAAAAATGAGTGCAATTTCTACCGCACTTTTAACCCTTCCAATGATAGCAAATGCAGATGTATTGGCCTCCGTGAAACCGCTCGGTTTTATTACATCGTCTATTGCAAACGGTGTGACGGATACACAGGTTTTAGTACCAGCAGGTGCTTCTCCACATGATTACAGCTTAAAACTTTCAGATGTGCAAAAAGTGAAATCTGCAGATTTAGTGCTTTGGGTTGGTGAAGATATTGATGCTTTCTTAGCAAAACCAATTAGCCAAATTGATAGTAAAAAAGTCATCAATATTTCTGATATTCCAGAAATTAAACCGCTTTTAAGTAAAGTACATCATGAACATTATCATGAAGGCGATGAACACGAGCACGGTCATGATCATAAACATGGACACGATCATAAGCACGAACATGGTCATGACCATCACGACCACGATGTTGATGAAAATGGGTTAAGCGTGAACTGGCATTTATGGTATTCACCAGCCATTAGCCAAATTGTGGCACAAAAAGTGGCGGATAAATTAACGGAACAACACCCGGATAAAAAAGAGCTTATCGCGAAAAACTTAGCCGATTTTAACCGTACTTTGACTGAGCAAAGCGATAAAATCAAAGCACAATTAGCCCCACTCAAAGATAAAGGCTTCTTTGTGTTCCATGATGCTTATAGCTATTTCAATGATGCTTATGGTTTAAATCAAACCGGTTATTTCACTATTAATCCATTAGTGGCACCAGGTGCAAAAACCATTGCTCACATCAAAGAAGAGATTGAAGAACACCATGTAAATTGTCTTTTTGCTGAGCCTCAATTCACACCAAAAGTGATTGATTCGCTTGCACAAAGTACAAAAGTTAATGTTGGTCGTTTAGATCCTATTGGCGATAACGTACAGCTTGGTCCAAATTCCTACGCGAATTTCCTTCAAGCCACCGCTGATAGCTATGCTCAATGTTTAAGTAAATAATTAAAATCTCCCCCTAGCCCCCTCTTTATAAAAGAGGGGGGAATATTCTTGAAATATCCCCAAATTTAACCGTACTTTCGTGCTATAATCCGCCCAATTTTTCCCTATCGAGAAAACCCATGAAACAACTATTTGCCACAACTGCCCGTGGTTTTGAAGAACTCTTAAAAGTCGAACTGACAGAGCTTGGTGCAACTGAATGTAAAATTGCACAAGGCGGCGTACATTTTCAGGCTGATGATGAAACACTTTATCGTAGCTTATTATGGTCACGTTTGGCTTCGCGTATTTTGTTACCGATTGTAAATGGCAAGGTATATAGTGATTTAGACTTGTATTCAATTGTGACGGGGCAGGATTGGTTAAGTTATTTTGATGAGAAAGCCACATTTTTTGTTGATTTCAACGGGACAAACCAAGAAATTCGTCATACCCAATTTGGTGCGATGCGTGTGAAAGATGCCATTGTGGATTATTTTGAACGTCAAGGGAAAGCGCGTCCAAATGTGGATAAAGACTATCCAGATGTGCGAATTCATGCTTATTTAAATAAAGAAGAACTCGTTGTTTCACTTGATTTAAGTGGCGAAGCATTGCATTTACGTGGCTATCGTGAAGACACAGGCCAAGCGCCTTTACGTGAAACCTTAGCCGCTGCGATAGTGCTTCGTTCAGGTTGGAAAAAAGGGACACCATTAGTGGATCCAATGTGCGGTTCGGGTACTTTGTTAATCGAAGCTGCACAAATGGAAGCACAAATTGCACTGCAATTACATCGTTTACATTGGGGCTTTGATTGCTGGAAAGGGCATAATCAAGATGCTTGGGATAAGGTGAAAGCAGAAGCGGTACAGCAAGCTGAAACTTATTTTAATCAAAATCTAAAACCGCATTTTTATGGCTTCGATCTCGATCATCGCGTACTGAAAAAAGCGCAAAAGAACGCACAAAATGCAGGCGTAGCACACTTAATTCAGTGGAAACAAGGCGATGTCGCCGCATTAAAAAATCCAAGTCCAGATGAAGTGGGAACAGTGATTTGTAACCCGCCTTACGGTGAGCGTTTAGGCACAACTCCAGCGTTGATTGCACTATATTCAGTCTTTGGACAACGTCTTAAAAATGAATTTGGTGGTTGGAATGCGTCGATTTTCAGTAGTGAATCTACGTTGCTTGATTGCTTGCGTATGCGTTCTCATCGTCAATTTAAAGCGAAAAATGGCCCGTTAGATTGTGTTCAGAAGAATTATCAAATTTCAGAACGTAAAGAAAGTGCGTCTGAAAATCCGCTTGAATTTGACCGCACTTCAACGGTAGCGGTGGATTTTGCGAATCGCTTGCAGAAAAATATCAAGAAAATTGAAAAATGGGCGAAGCAGCAAGGTCTTGATGCGTATCGTTTATATGATGCTGATTTACCGGAATATAACGTAGCGGTGGATCGTTATGGAGATCATATTGTGGTGCAAGAGTATGCTGCACCGAAAAATATTGATGAAAACAAAGCGCGTCAACGTTTATTGGATGCAGTGACTGCAACCTTGCAAGTCACTGGTATTGAAACCAATAAACTGATTTTGAAAGTGCGTCAAAAACAAAAAGGCACGAATCAATATGAAAAATTGGCCAATAAAGGCGAATATTTTTATGTGAATGAATATGGCGCTCAGCTTTGGGTGAATCTAACGGATTACTTGGATACAGGATTATTTTTAGATCATCGCTTAACCCGTAAAATGGTTGGTGAAATGGCAAAAGGCAAAGATTTCCTTAATCTTTTTGCTTATACCGGTTCAGCAACGGTTCACGCAGCATTAGGTGGGGCAAAATCGACGACGACCGTGGATATGTCTAACACCTATTTAAACTGGGCAGAGCAAAACCTGATTTTAAATGATATTGAAGGCAAGCAGCACAAGCTCATCCAGGCAGATTGTTTGCAGTGGTTAGAGAAATGTGATCGCCAGTTTGATTTGATTTTCGTGGATCCGCCAACATTCTCGAATTCTAAACGTATGGAAGACAGTTGGGATGTACAACGTGATCACATCAAATTAATGCGTAATCTCAAGCGTATTTTACGTCCTAACGGTACCATCGTGTTCTCGAACAATAAACGAGGTTTTAAAATGGATTTTGAGGCGTTAGATGAATTAGGATTAAGTGCGGTCGAAATTTCAGCGAAAACCTTACCGCTTGATTTTGAGCGTAATAAACAAATCCACAACTGCTGGATTGTGACAATGAAAGCCTAATAAAAAGCCCGATAATGATTTATCGGGCTTTTTTATTATTCGACTTCTTTTTGTTTTTCGGCTTCAGAATCATCATGAAGAAGGGTTTCAACTGCTGCTTCGTCATTGGTGTCATCTTCTTTTTCTAAAATCTCAGCCGTTTCTTCATTGAGTGCTTCAGCATCAGAATGTGGTTTAATGAAAGGTTTTGGCATCCAATATTTTCGGATGATGTCTGTAGAAAAACCATGTAAAACTTCTTCATTCAATCGTTCTTGATCTAAGTAACGAACTTCTGCAATGACCTCATCAGCTTCAATTTTATTGATACCTAATTGCATTAGTGTTGCATGACTGAGCGTCAATGCAGATTCAAAGGTTTCACGCACGATAAAGTCTACATCTTGCTTAATAAGACTCACGGTTGTTTGACGGTCATAAGTTCGCGCCAAAATAGGGAGTTTTGGATAAGCATCTTTCAAATTCTGAACGATGTTTTCAATACGTTGTGTATCGTTAATCCCAATGACAACACATTTAGCTTTTTCGATACCCGCGGCACGTAATACATCAAGACGAATACCGTCACCGTAATAGACTTTAAAACCGAATTTCGCTGCTGCACGAATGTTTTCAATGTTGCGGTCAATCACCGAGACGTTAATACCTCGAACAAGAAGCGATTGACAGACGATTTGACTGAAACGACCAAAACCAATCACGAGTACGCTATCTTCTAAATCCACAATTGGATCAAGATCGCTCGTATCGACTTTTTCCTCTTGATTTGTTGATTTACGTTGGTTGATTTTACGCATCAATAAACCAATCAATGGGGAGAATAGCATCGAAATAATGACAGCAGCAGTAAAAGTTGCATTTTGATCTTTTGTCATTACACCTGCCGTAGTTGCAGCAGAGAAGAGTACGAATGCAAATTCACCACCGTGTGCCATAATGGTCATTCGTCCAACGGATTCTTTTCGGTCAAGTTTCGTAATACGAGCAACAGTGTAAACGGCTAAGGCTTTGCCAATGATATAAAGGCACACGATACCTAATAACCAAAGAGCATTGTCGAACACCAAGGTTAAATCAAGTGACATCCCTACGCCCATAAAGAAAAGACCGAGCAATAGACCACGGAACGGTTCAATATCCGCTTCAAGTTGGTGACGGAATGCAGATTCTGAAAGCATCACACCGGCGACGAATGCGCCCATCGCCATTGAAAGTCCGCTCGCTTCCATGGCTAATGCAGCTCCTAATACCACAAGCAAGGCGGCAGCTGTCATCATTTCACGAATGTGAGCTTTTGAAATTAAGCGGAAAATAGGGTTCATTAACCATTTACCCGCAACCACTAAACCCACAACAGCACCGAGTGCAATAGCAATGGATGTCCAGTTGGTTTGATGTTCAATGTGTTTGGTTTCAGGCGTTAAAAAGGCAATAGAAGCCAATAATGGCACAATGGATAAATCTTCAAAAATTAAGGTTGAAATCACCCGTTGGCCTTTTGGCGTATTCGTAATCCCGCGTTCTTCTAATACCTGCATTACGATAGCAGTAGAGGAGAGCGTAAAGCCCATACCCGCAATAAACGCCACTTCTTTTGGAAGATTTAAAATATAGATACCGGCAAAGGTCAGCAATGCACCACATAGTCCTACTTGTAGAAAACCTCGCCCGAAGATTGCTTTTCTCATTGCCCATAGGCGTTCGGGATGCATCTCCAAACCGATAATGAATAAGAACATCACCACGCCCAGTTCCGCCATGTGGAGAACCGATTCGGCATCTTTTACTACGCCGAAAACGGAAGGGCCAATTAAACAGCCTGCCACTAAATAACCTAATACGCTACCTAAACCAATACGCTTAAAAAGCGGCACAATGGTTACACTAGTAGCAAGTAGAACAACAGTTTTAATTAATTCAGGGCTGACGGCATTCGACATAGGGCAAAAAAACCTTAGTAAAAACAGGGAGTATGAGAAGAAAGTTCTCTTGTATTCTAGCCTTTTTTAGGTAAATAAAAAACACAGAAAAGCAAGAAATTGGTATAATTTACAAAAACTTTACACGCCAAAAAATGGTCATCTTTCTGACCGCACTTTAGAGGTATTATGTCATTACAATTCAATATGATAGCGTTGTTGTTGGTTTTCTTAATCATTTTAGGTTTAATGAGTCAAAACAGCGCAATCACCATCTCAGCGGCTGTGTTATTAATCATGCAGCAAACCTTATTATCCAAATACATTCCCATACTTGAACAATACGGGATAAAAATTGGGATCATCATTTTAACGATTGGTGTGCTTGCACCGTTAGTGTCGGGGAAAATCCAATTGCCTGATCTCAGCTCATTTTTAAACTGGAAAATGGGCATCTCTATTTTAATCGGGGCATTAGTGGCGTGGCTTGCAGGCAAAGGCGTGCCATTAATGGGGGAACAACCCGTTTTAGTGACTGGATTATTAATTGGTACGATTATTGGGGTTTCTTTCTTAGGTGGTATTCCGGTGGGACCTCTAATCGCGGCAGGGATTTTAGCTGTATTAATAGGAAAATTTTAAATGAAAAACAAATGGTTATTTATCGCGGGATTGAGCGGTTTTTTATGTGTGGCGATTGGTGCTTTTGCGGCACATGGATTAAGCAAGGTTTTAGAACCTAAAGAATTAGCCTGGATTGAAACGAGTGTAAAATATCAAATGTTCCACACCATTGCGATTTTAGCGATTGGCATTTTGCAATTATGCCGTGAAGCATTGGTTACAAATAAAATGGCTAATTTCGCAGCAGGGGCTTGGGCGTATGGCATCCTTCTTTTTAGTGGCAGCCTTTATGCGCTTGCGCTTGGTGCAGGCAAATTCCTCGTTTGGGTGACACCGATTGGCGGTACGTTATTTTTAATGGGTTGGCTTTGCTTGGCTTACGGTGGTTTTAAAAGTAAATCAGTATGAAGAACAAATCAGTCAAACGTGAATTAAATCCGATACAACAATCTCTCTTTTCGAAACTCAACGGTATTATGCTGGTGGATCAACGTCGTTTATCCGCCCGCATTCATGGTATTGGAAAAATTAAAAGCCAAGAGGCTCAACAAGCTGTTGCCGCAGAAATCCAGCTGCAGATTGAACAGGCTCAATTACGTGTAGAAAATCGTAAAAGTGCGGTCAAAAATCCGATTGTTTTTCCAGAGAGTTTGCCCGTTAGCCAACGCAAAGCCGAAATTCAAAAACTGCTTTCTGAACATCAGGTCATTGTGGTGGCAGGGGAAACCGGTTCAGGTAAAACCACTCAATTGCCGAAAATGTGTTTGGAATTAGGTTTCGGTAATTTGGGCATGATTGGTCATACTCAGCCACGCCGTATTGCTGCTCGTTCAGTTGCAGCGCGTATTGCTGAAGAGTTGAAAACGGAGCTTGGTGGATTAGTCGGTTATAAAGTCCGTTTTAACGATCAAATCAGTGATGATACGCAAATCAAGTTGATGACTGACGGGATCCTGTTAGCAGAAATTCAAAACGATCGTTTCCTCAATCAATATTCTTGTTTGATTATCGATGAAGCCCACGAACGAAGCCTAAACAACGATTTTATTCTCGGTTATCTGAAACAGCTGTTGCCACGTCGCCGTGATTTGAAACTTATCATCACTTCCGCAACTATTGATGTGGAACGCTTTTCCAAACATTTTAATAATGCACCGATCATTGAAGTGTCGGGCAGAACCTATCCTGTTGAAGTGCGTTATCGTCCCGTAGTGGAAGAAGACGATCAAGATCAGCTACAAGGCATTCTCAATGCAGTAGATGAACTGCAGGCGGAAGGTCGTGGCGATATTTTGATCTTTATGAACGGTGAGCGAGAAATTCGCGATACCGCCGAAGCCTTACAAAAACAAAATCTAAAACACACGGAAATTCTACCGCTCTTTGCTCGCTTGTCTGCGCAAGAACAGAATAAAATTTTCCATCCAAGCGGTTTAAATCGTATTGTATTAGCGACCAACGTCGCAGAAACCTCATTGACCGTGCCGGGCATTAAATATGTGATTGACCCAGGTACAGCGCGTATTTCCCGTTATAGCTATCGCACCAAAGTACAACGTTTACCGATTGAACCCATTTCACAGGCATCGGCTAATCAGCGTAAAGGTCGTTGTGGTCGTGTAAGTGAAGGGATTTGTATTCGTTTATATTCGGAAGAAGATTTTAATTCTCGTCCAGAGTTTACCGATCCTGAAATTCTACGCACCAATTTAGCCTCTGTTATTTTGCAAATGACGGCATTGGGTTTGGATGATATTGAAGCTTTCCCATTTGTGGATGCCCCAGATAAACGCCATATTCAAGATGGGATAAAACTGTTGGAAGAATTGGGGGCGTTTGAAATGGTTCGCACCAAATCAGGCGAGAAACGTCAATTAACGGCAGTAGGTCGTCAATTATCGCAACTCCCTGTGGATCCTCGTTTAGCGAAGATGTTGCTGACCGCTGTTTCACAAGGTGCGTTGCATGAAGTGATGATTATTGTCGCTGCTTTATCTATTCAAGATCCGCGCGAGCGCCCACAAGAAAAACAGCAAGCTTCCGATGAAAAACATCGTCGTTTTGCCGATAAAAAATCAGATTTCTTGGCTTTCCTCAATCTTTGGCGTTACCTACAAGAACAACAAAAAGAATTGAGTAAAAACCAATTCCGTCGTCAATGCCAAAAGGATTTCTTAAATTATTTACGTATTCGTGAATGGCAGGATATTTATCATCAAATTCGTTTAACCGTGCGTGAAATGGGCTTACCGATTAATTCCGAAAAAGCCGAATATCAGCAAATTCATACCGCACTTTTAAGCGGTTTGCTTTCTCATATCGGTTTAAAAGAAGCGGAGAAACAACAATATCTTGGCGCACGTAATGCCCATTTTGCAATTTTCCCCAATTCTGTGCTTTTCAAAAAACAACTGAAATGGGTGATGGCGGCAGAGTTAGTGGAAACCTCCAAACTTTGGGGGCGCATGGTGGCGGAAATTGAGCCAGAATGGATTGAGCCACTTGCCGAGCATCTAATTAAAAAATCCTATTCCGAACCGCGTTGGTCTAAATCTCGTGGCGCCGTGATTGCAGATGAAAAAGTCACGCTTTACGGTGTGCCGATTGTGGCTGCGCGACCAGTGAATTACGGTGCTATTGATCCAACGGTAAGCCGTGAGATCTTTATTCAATCTGCCTTAGTGGAAGGGGATTGGAATACCAAACATAAATTCTTCAAAGAAAATCAACGACTCGTTCGAGAAGTAGAGGAGTTGGAGCACAAAAGCCGCCGCCGCGATATTTTGGTGGATGACCGTACGCTTTTTGAATTTTACGATCAGCGTATTGGTACGGAAGTGGTTTCCCAAAAACATTTTGATACCTGGTGGAAAAAGGCGCAGCAAAAAGATCCTGAATTGCTTAATTTTGAACGTTCATTCTTGATTAATGATGATGCGGAACAAGTGAGCAAGCTGGATTTTCCGAATTTCTGGCATCAAGGCAATTTGAAACTCAAATTAACTTATCAATTTGAACCGGGTACCGATGCGGACGGCGTGACTGTGCATATTCCGTTGCCGTTGCTCAACCAAGTGGAAATGACAGGCTTTGATTGGCAAATTCCAGGCTTGCGTGAAGAATTGGTGATTGCGTTGATTAAATCGCTGCCGAAATCTTATCGCCGTAATTTCGTGCCAGCACCTAATTATGCCCAAGCTTTTTTAAGTCGCGCAGTACCATTGGAAAAACCGTTATTAGATACGCTGATTTATGAATTGCGTCGTATGACGGGCGTTACTGTAGAAGCGGAACATTGGAATTGGGAACAAATTCCAAGCCATTTGAAAATGACGTTCCGTGTGGTGGATGAAAATGGCAAGAAA
>JABZOY010000004.1:0-36259 GCA_015255025.1 Haemophilus sp. | reverse complement strand
CCTTATTTGCTACCGCTGACGGTAAAGTAAAATTTGAAGTGAAAGGCGAGAAAAGCCGTAAATACGTAAGTATTGTAACTGAATAATTTTACATCTGATTTGATAAACGCCCCGCATTATCTGTGGGGCGTTTTCTTTTTTATCAGTAATTTACAATCATCAATCACATTTGTTATTCTGACACTATTGCTTATCTTGATATTTCTTAGTCGAAATTTATCTTAATTCCTAACCGTACTTTAGTAAAATAAAGGAAGATATCATGAAACAACAACCGCTTTTAGGTTTTCTCTTCGCTTTAATTACAGCGATGGCATGGGGATCTTTACCTATTGCGTTAAAACAGGTTTTATCCGTGATGACGCCACAAACGATCGTGTGGTATCGATTTATTGTGGCATTTCTAGCGCTCTTTATTTTGCTTACCTATAAGAAAAAATTGCCACAATTTTTGAAAGGTGGTCAATTTATTTGGTTGGTAGTAATTGGTGTCATAGGGTTGTCTGGTAACTTCTTCTTATTTAATAGCTCACTTAAGTTTATCGATCCTTCTTCGGCTCAAATTTTTATTCACTTTTCCTCTTTTGGCATGTTGATTTGTGGTCTTTTTGTCTTTAAAGAAAAGCTCGGATTACATCAAAAAATAGGTTTAGCCTTGTTACTTGTAGGATTAGTACTTTTCTTTAATGATAAACTAGGTGGGTTTCAAGGGGAAAGTCGCTATTTAACGGGAGTATTATTAAGTCTAGCGGGCTCGTTAATTTGGGTTGCTTATGGTATGGCACAGAAATTAATGCTTCGTCGTTTTAGTTCACCACAAATTTTATTAATGATTTATTTCGGTTGTCTTTTGGTATTTACGCCTGTTGCTGAATTTTCTCAAGTGAGAGAACTCAGCCCGTTAGCGTTTGGTTGTTTGGTTTATTGTTGTTTAAATACCTTATTTGGTTATGGCGCTTATGCTGAAGCCCTTAATCGTTGGGAAGTTTCTAAAGTAAGCGTTGTGATTACCTTAGTACCACTATTTACCATTTTCTTTGCTCATCTTGCGCATTATGCGAGCCCTGATAATTTTGCCGCGCCAGAATTAAATATGATTAGCTATATCGGGGCGTTTGTTGTAGTATGCGGAGCAATTTTGTCGGCAATCGGACATAAGTTATTACCGCAATCAAAGTAAAGTGCGGTTAAATATTGGAGAGTTTTTATGAAATTTATTGATGAAGCCCTGATTCGTGTGGAAGCAGGGGATGGTGGAAACGGTTGTGTAAGTTTCCGCCGTGAAAAATTTATCCCAAAAGGCGGCCCTGATGGCGGTGATGGCGGTGATGGCGGTGATGTTTATTTGGTTGCAGATGAAAACTTAAATACTTTGATCGATTATCGCTTTACAAAACGTTTTGCCGCAGAACGTGGTGAGAACGGACATAGTTCAGATTGTACAGGTCGTCGCGGTAAAGATATTACATTACGTGTGCCGGTGGGAACGCGTGCAATTGATAATGACACCAAAGAAGTGCTTGGAGATTTAACAAAGCATGGTGCCAAAATGTTAGTGGCGAAAGGTGGTTATCATGGTTTAGGTAATACACGTTTCAAATCTTCAGTGAACCGTGCACCTCGCCAAAAAACCATGGGTACACCAGGGGAAAAACGCGATTTATTATTAGAATTAATGCTTCTTGCGGATGTCGGGATGCTAGGTTTACCGAATGCAGGTAAGTCTACCTTTATTCGTGCCGTTTCAGCAGCAAAACCAAAAGTCGCTGATTATCCATTTACCACTTTAGTACCAAGTTTAGGTGTGGTGAAAGTGGATGAGAGCCATAGCTTTGTGGTGGCAGATATTCCTGGATTGATTGAAGGTGCATCGGATGGCGCAGGTTTAGGGATTCGTTTCTTAAAACACCTGGAACGTTGTCGTGTGTTAATTCATTTAGTGGATATTAATCCTATTGATGAATCCGATCCTGCAGATAATATTGCGATCATCGAGTCAGAATTATTCCAATATAGCGAAAAATTGGCAGATAAACCGCGTTGGTTAGTCTTCAATAAAATTGATACGATGAATGAAGAAGAGGCGCATGAACGAGCACAAGAGATTACCGAACGTCTTGGTTGGGAAGAAGGCTATCACCTTATTTCTGCCGCAACCGGTAAGAATGTACCGCCACTTTGTCGTGATATTATGGATTTCATTGAAGCGAATCCACGAGATGCGGAAGTAGAAGAAAATAAACCGGAAGAAGTGAAATTCAAATGGGAAGACTACCATCAAGAACAGCTTGCTGAACATCAATTTGATGATGAAGATGACGACTGGGATGATTGGGACGAAGAAGATGAAGAAGGCGTTGAGTTTATTTATAAACCTTAATGCCTAAATGAAAAAAGAGCGGAAATTTGACCGCTCTTTTTTTATTGGGGTTAACCTTTCTTTTTCCCACCTTGACGCGCTTTAAAGCGAGGGTTGGTTTTCGAAATGACATAAACGACACCGTGGCGGCGAACAATTTTGCAGCCAGGACGGTTTTTAGCACTTTTTAGCGAAGATAATACTTTCATTGAATATTCCTATTTTGATTTAAATGCACCAAATTTGCCATAGCGGTTTGCAAATTCACTTGCACGACCTTCATTCCCAATTTGACGGGTTTTACCGGTATAAAATGGGTGAGATGCAGATGAGGTATCACACATAAATACAGGGTATTCGTTACCATCTTCCCATTGCATGGTGTTGTTAGTTTTAGCGCAAGAACGGATGAGAAAGCCTTGTTTCGCATTGGAATCGTAAAATAAAACGGTACGATAATTTTCAGGATGAATGCCTTTTTTCATTAGAACTCCTTATATGACGGAAATAATTGGGCGAAGATACTAATTTAAAAGAGAATGATTATCAATGTATTTTTATTCATAGCCATGAGAATTTTTTTCATATTGAGAAAAAGAAAAATGCCTTTCGATTGAAAGGCATTTTGTCAGTTTGGAGGGAGAGTTATCCACGATGTGCGTTTTTCATAATACGCTCTTTCGCTACTTTCCATTCGCGCTCTTTAATATCATCACGTTTATCATGTTGTTTTTTACCTTTCGCAAGACCGATTTTGATCTTCGCCCAAGGGCCTTTCCAATAAAGAGAAAGGGCAACAATAGTAAAACCATCACGGCTTGATTTACCGAAAAGATTATCTAGTTCACGTTTATTCAATAAAAGCTTACGTGTACGCGTCGGATCGCAAACCACGTGAGTAGAGGCCAAGCTTAATGGTTGAATGGTTGCTCCAAATAAATAGGCTTCACCGTTTTTAAAAATGATATAGCTATCGCTGATGTTGGCTTTACCCGCGCGCATTGATTTTACTTCCCAACCTTGTAACTCAAGGCCGGCTTCAATTTCATCTTCAATAAAATATTCGTGTCTAGCTCGTTTATTTAACGCAATGGTGTTGGAGCCGACTTTGACTTTCTTTTTGGTCATTGTTATCCGTTGTTTATTAATCGTAAATTGGCGTTGATTTTACCGAATCTCGCCGTGGATAGCAAAAAACAAAAGGCTGATTTGACTCAGCCTTTTATTACTTAATGATCAATTATTCTTCTAATTCACCACAGAAACGATAGCCTTCACCATGCACGGTAGCAATAATTTCTGGTGTATTAGGATGATCTTCAAAATGTTTCCGAATGCGGCGAATTGTTACATCCACAGTACGATCTTGTGGTTTTAATTCGCGTCCTGTCATTTTTAGCAATAATTCTTCGCGAGTTTGCAATTTTCCTGGATTTTCACAGAAATGCAACATGGCACGAAATTCACTACGCGGTAGCTTAAACTCAGTGCCTTCAGGCGTAATTAAATTATGACTATTTAAATCCAGTGTCCAACCATTAAAACGATAGTTCTCACGTTGTAAATGGGCCTCTTTGCCATTTAATGTCATGGTGCGATGCAATAAATTTCTTGCACGAATGGTGAGTTCTCTAGGGTTGAAGGGTTTGGTGAGATAATCATCGGCTCCGATTTCTAAACCTAAGATTTTATCAACTTCATTATCTCTCCCCGTGAGAAAAATCAGAGGGATAGGTGTTTTTTCACGCAATTCACGGCCCAGTAATAAACCATTTTTACCGGGTAAGTTGATATCTAATACGATGAGATTAACCGTTTCCGAGCTTAACTGACGATACATTTCGGCACCATCTTGTGCTTGTAATACCTCATAGCCCTCAGCTTCAAAAATTCCTTTTAACGTATTACGGGTTACCGCTTCATCTTCCACGATGAGAATTTTGGGGGTAGCCATTCGTTGCTCCTTGTTATACTTTGTTATGGGCATATTCTATAATTGTAACATTGCTGTAACAACAGAAAAGTGCGGTCATTGTTTAAATTACATTTAATTTTATGATCTAAGTCATAAATTATTAACATTCTTTTGATCTATGCTAGAATTTTAGTAGGAACAATAGTTGGGACTTTATGATGAAGCGAATTCTTCTTTTTTTATTTTTTATTTTTACTGCACTTTCCACTCAAGCCGGTCTTTTTGATAAGAAACCGGCTTTCTTACCTGTGGATGACGCTTTTCAATTTTCAGCTGCAAAAAGCGAGAATCAAGAAAATGTGATCGTTAATTGGTCGATAGCAGAAGGGTATTATCTCTATCAAGAGAAAATTTCTGTGAAGCTCAACCATGAGGAAACCTCATCATTTGATGTACCGACATTTTCTATTTCACCTGAAGATTATAACGATCCTTATTTTGGCTTAATGAAGATTTTCAAAAAGCCCGTGCAAGCTATTTTTAAAGCAAGCCACCCGCCATTAAAAGCCGAAGATGTGGTTGAAATTGCTTACCAAGGTTGTACATCGGGCTTTTGTTATCCGCCTGAAGTGAAAGAAATCAAAGTGGCGGATTTGCCGGTTGCACAGATCGCCAATACTGAAAAAACATCAGAAAAATCGACCGCTCTTTCCGCACAACCTAAAGCAGAGCAAGATCGTTTAGCGGAAAGCTTATTTAATAACAAATATGCCGTATTTGGCTTTTTCTTATTGGGCTTAGGTTTGGCTTTTACCCCTTGTGTGTTGCCAATGCTGCCGTTACTTTCAGCGATAGTAATTGGTCAAAATCAACGTCCTAATATGTGGCGTGCCTTTGCATTAAGTTTTGTGTATGTACAGGGGATGGCGCTGACTTACACCTTGTTAGGCTTAATTGTGGCGGCAATTGGTTTGCCATTCCAAGTAGCGTTGCAACATCCTTACGTGATGATTGGCTTATCAATCATCTTTGTCTTGTTAGCGTTGTCGATGTTCGGTGTATTTACCTTACAGCTCCCAAGTTCCTTACAAACAAAACTGTCTTTACTTAGCCAACAGCAAAAAGCTGGAGCCTTTGGTGGCGTGTTCTTAATGGGGATGATTGCGGGGCTTGTGGCTTCGCCTTGTACATCCGCACCACTTTCTGGCGCATTGCTTTATGTGGCGCAGAGTGGAGATTTGTTTACAGGTGCGATCACACTTTATTTGCTCGCGTTGGGTATGGGCGTACCGCTGATTTTAATCACTTTATTTGGGAATAAAATCTTGCCTAAATCAGGCATGTGGATGGAAACCGTTAAAAAGCTCTTTGGCTTTGTGATGCTCGCGTTACCAGTATTCTTAATTTCTCGTATTTTGCCGGATGAATGGACACCAAGATTATGGGCGATGCTCGGTACCGCATTTTTCATCTGGTTTGCTTTCCAAATGCCGAAAAATGGCACAGGTTGGGTATTCCGAATTCTCTTTTTAGTGGCAGCAATGATTAGTGTTAAACCGCTTCAAGCTTGGGTTTGGGGTGAAAACTCAATACCAAGTGCGCTCGAAAATAAAGCGGTTTCTCATGTTGAATTTAAGAAAGTGAAAAGCGAAGCTGAATTACAACAAGCACTGTCAGAAAATAACAAATCGCTTGTAATGCTCGATCTTTATGCGGATTGGTGTGTGGCTTGTAAAGAGTTTGAAAAAGAAACATTTAGTGATCCAAGTGTACAAAAAGCCTTTGGTGACATGCTGCTCCTTCAGGTTGATATGACAAAAAACTCTGAAGAAAACCGCGCTTTAATGACAAAATATAAAGTGTTAGGTTTACCAACTATTTTGTTCTTTAACCGAGATGGAAAAGAAATTGAGGGGAGTCGTGTTAACGGATTCATGCCGCCCGTTGAGTTTTTACAATGGATTGAGAAAATCAGTAAAGCTTAAAATTATTTCCTAATAGTAAAAAGTCCTTTTCGATTTGAGGTATTGTTTGGCTTTGAGTTAATCATTAATATACACCCCGTTCTCAAATCACTTTTTATTTTATTAGGAAAACTTTATGAAAAACTTAGAAAAATATTCTCCGTATGTTTTAGCTTTATTGCGTATCGTCGCTGCGTATATGTTTATTTTGCACGGCACAGCGAAATTTTGGGAATTCCCAATTTCAATGACGGGTGGTAACGGTGCGGTGGGCGATCCACTGATGATCGTCGGTGGAGTAATTGAGATTGTCGGTTCAATTCTATTAATTTTAGGTTTATTTGTTCGCCCAGCGGCATTTATTCTTTCAGGTCAAATGGCTTATGCGTATTTCTTTATGCACGCTGCAGGTAAAGGGAATTTATTCTTCCCAATCGCGAACGGTGGTGAACTTGCTTTACTTTACTCTCTCGTGTTCTTCTATTTTGTGTTTGCGGGTGCTGGCGCATTTTCTCTAGACAACCGCAAACGTTAGTTAATTATCTTATTAATTTGTTGCCCGCATTTCGCGGGCTTTTTTATTTTAAAAATCGTTTAAATAAATAACCGCACTTTTAAGTGCGCTTACCAGAAAAATTTTTTCTATATAAACGCAAACGTTTGCGCTATAATTCACCCCGCTTATTTTTAACCATTTAATGAAAGGAAAATGTAATGACAGATCGTCCAATTCGTCAGGCTTTACTGAGTGTTTCTGATAAAACCGGTATCGTAGAATTTGCTCAAGGCTTAGTACAGCGTGGTGTAAAACTACTTTCCACAGGCGGTACCGCAAAATTATTGGAGCAACATGGTTTACCGGTGACAGAAGTGTCTGATTACACGGGATTCCCAGAAATGATGGACGGTCGTGTGAAAACCTTACATCCAAAAGTACATGGCGGTATTCTTGGTCGTCGTGGTACAGATGACGCTATCATGCAGCAACATGGCATTGAAGGCATTGATATGGTCGTCGTGAATTTATATCCATTTGCCGCAACAGTAGCGAAGCCAAATTGTACGTTAGAAGACGCAGTAGAAAATATCGATATTGGTGGACCAACCATGGTGCGTTCTGCCGCGAAAAACCATAAAGATGTGGCGATCGTGGTGAATAATCATGATTTTAACAACATTCTTGCTGAAATGGATAAACACCACAACAGCCTAACGCTTGAAACTCGTTTTGATCTTGCGATTAAAGCATTTGAACATACCGCTCAATATGATTCTATGATTGCCAACTATTTTGGACAAATGGTGAAACCATATCATGTAGCAGAGGAAGAAGACGCGAATGCGAAGTGCGGTCAATTCCCACGGACTTTAAACCTTAACTTCGTACGTAAACAAACTATGCGTTACGGCGAGAATTCCCATCAAAATGCGGCTTTCTACGTTGATTTAAATGTGAAAGAAGCGAGTGTGGCTACCGCTCATCAACTACAAGGTAAGGCCTTGTCTTACAATAATATTGCAGACACCGATGCGGCACTCGAATGCGTGAAAGAATTTGATGAGCCAGCTTGTGTGATCGTTAAACATGCGAATCCATGCGGTGTGGCTTTAGGTAAAGATATTTTAGAAGCTTATAACCGTGCTTACCAAACCGATCCAACTTCTGCATTTGGCGGCATTATTGCTTTCAACCGTGAATTAGACGAAAAAACTGCGAATGAAATTGTGGAGCGCCAATTCGTTGAAGTGATTATTGCACCGAAAGTTTCTGCTGAAGCGCAAGAAGTGGTGAAACGTAAGAAAAATGTTCGTTTGCTTGAATGTGGTGAATGGACTTCACGTTCTGAACGTCTAGATTTCAAACGTGTAAACGGCGGTTTATTAGTACAAGATGCGGATTTAGGCATGGTTAGCGTGGATGACTTAAAAGTGGTAAGTAAACGTCAGCCAACTGAACAAGAACTAAAAGACTTATTGTTCTGCTGGAAAGTAGCAAAATTTGTGAAATCTAATGCCATTGTTTATGCTAAAGATGATCAAACTATTGGCATCGGTGCTGGCCAAATGAGCCGTGTATATTCTGCGAAGATTGCGGGTATTAAAGCACAGGATGAAGGTTTAACCGTAGCCGGTTGTGTAATGGCATCTGATGCATTCTTCCCATTCCGTGACGGTATTGATGCAGCAGCGAAAGTGGGAATTCAATGTGTTATCCATCCAGGTGGTTCAATGCGCGATCAAGAAGTCATCGATGCAGCGGATGAACATAATATGGTGATGGTATTAACTGGAATGCGTCATTTTAGACATTAATTTATCTAACTATCCCCCTCTTTAGCAAAGAGGGGGGGCTTGGAGGGAGATTTAAACGATGCTAAATGTACTATGAGGTTGAAATAACTTCTGCCAAATCTCCCCTTCCCCTCTTTGCTAAAGAGGGGATTAAATTCAAAAGATACAAGGAGCATTATGAATATTCTCATCATCGGAAATGGCGGTCGTGAACACGCCTTAGCTTGGAAAGCAGCACAATCTCCATTGGCAGATAAAGTTTTTGTCGCACCGGGCAATGCGGGTACAGCATTGGAACACAAACACAAAGTAGAAAACGTAAATATTTCTGCGACAGATATCCCTGCCTTAGTGAAATTTGCTCAAGATAAACAAATTGGATTAACCATTGTTGGCCCTGAAGCTCCATTAGTGATAGGGGTAGTTGATGCATTTCGTGCAGCTGGATTAAAAATTTTTGGTCCAACTCAAGCAGCTGCACAATTGGAAGGTTCAAAAGCATTTACCAAAGATTTCCTCGCTCGTCATAAAATCCCAACGGCAGAATATCAAAACTTCACCGAAGTAGAACCTGCATTGGCGTATTTGCGTGAGAAAGGTGCGCCAATTGTTGTAAAAGCAGATGGTCTGGCGGCGGGCAAAGGCGTAATCGTTGCAATGACATTGCAAGAAGCGGAAGACGCTGTACGTGATATGCTTTCAGGCAATGCCTTTGGTGAGGCGGGTAGCCGAGTGGTGATTGAAGAGTTTCTAGATGGTGAAGAAGCCAGCTTTATCGTCATGGTAGATGGTAAAAATGTCGAACCTATGGCAACCAGTCAAGACCATAAACGAGTGGGTGAAAATGATACAGGCTTAAATACTGGTGGCATGGGGGCATATTCGCCTGCGCCAGTGGTGACGCCTGAAATTCATGATCGCATTATGCGTGAAGTGATTTATCCAACGGTTAATGGTATGGCGGCAGAAGGCAATGTTTACACCGGTTTCTTGTATGCGGGATTAATGATCATGCCAAATGGTCAGCCGAAAGTAATTGAATTTAACTGCCGTTTTGGCGATCCAGAAACACAGCCAATTATGTTGCGTCTTGAATCAGATCTCGTTGAGCTTTGTCTTAAAGCTTGCGAGGGAAAATTGAATGAAGTGAAATCCCAATGGAATCCAAAAGCGTCCTTAGGTATTGTGTTAGCCGCGGAAGGGTATCCAGGCGATTATCGTAAAGGTGATGTGATTAGCGGTTTACCACAAAGTGCGGTCGAAAATGAGAAAGTTTTCTTAGCGGGCGTTGCAGAACAAGAAGGCAAATTAGTCACGAACGGCGGTCGCGTGCTTTGTGTTACTGCGTTAGGCGAAAGTGTATTTGAAGCGCAACAAAAAGCCTTAAAACTCGCTGAGCAAATTCAATGGTCTGGACGTTTTTATCGTCGAGATATTGGTTATCGTGCTGTTGAACGTGAGCAGCAAAAATAACGACATTAAATGTTAAGGTATCGCATGGATTATAAAAATAAAGAATTATGTCGTATTCGCACAATAAGTTTTTTTCTAACATTACATAAAGATAAATCGCAATGGGAAAGCGCACTTTATTCGGTGAAACGTGATGTTGATTTGTTATTGCCTGCTGTGCAGAAAGCTGGTTATACCTTGCAATCGATTCGAGTCATTACCAATCCTTTTGGTGAATATTTGGATTTAACCAATTTGCAGACGGCAAAAGCAGATTTACAGTATTTAACGGAGTTATTGAATAAATTTAATGAAAGTGGAATTCGTATTCGATTTGCTATTGGTGCAGCTAGAAATACAGAGGAAATTGCTTTATTGCCTGAGTTAATCGCGGCTTATGGAGACTTGTGTAATGCTTGTGTCAACGTGCCATTAGACGAAAATGGTGTGTTAGATAATGAACTCATTGAGCAATCTGTTTATGCCGTACAAAAAATTGCAAACATCACACCACGTGGTGAAGGTAATTTTAACTTTACTGTCAATTTTAACTGCAAGCCATTTATTCCTTATTTCCCTGCCGGTTATCATCTAAGTCATTTGCCAAACAGTTTTGTCATTGGTTTAGAAACACCAGATTTATTAGTCGAAGTATTAAAATCTGTACCAAAATCACCTCATAATCAATTTTATGCGGATTGTTATCAGGCTATGTCGCAAGCGCTGCAATATCATGTAGATCAAGTATTAGAGATGCTAAGTGCGGTCAAATTATCAGGTGAATTTGAATTTGCAGGTATCGATAGTTCGGCGGCTCCATCAAAAAATTGTTCATCCATGACAAGACTCTATGAATTAATGGGATTACCTTATTTTGGTGCAGCTGGTTCAGTCGAGGTTTCTGCCTTACTGACAAAAGTGTTTAAATCAATCCAACGTGTGCCATTGGTTGGGTTTTCCGGATTAATGTTGGCTGTGACGGAAGATTTAGGTTTAGCCGAAGGGACGCAAAAACACTATTTTGATATTCGTGCTTTACTGACTTATAGTGCAGTATGTGGTATCGGTTTAGATACGGTTCCTGTGGCAGGAAATGCTAAGGCTGAAAGCATAGCGGCGATTATGCGTGATACGGGGACGATGGCATTTCGCTTAAATAAACCGCTAACTGTGCGTTTATTTCCCATTCCGAATAAGGTTGCGGGTGAAATATCAGAATTTGAGACTGATGATTTATGTAACTGCCGCCTTTTGCGTATTCCGGATTAAATAAAAATTTCCCTACTTTGTTGTGATGAATGTTATCCCTACTGACAATAAAAGGAGTATCTTATGAGAAAGTTAATATTGGGTAGTTTTGTAGCAGTATTATTAACAGGTTGTGCTGGGGCTTCAAATGTTTCACAAAGCTCAACGTTAGATGGCGAATGGATTTGTCATACGATCCCGACGAAAGATAAACAAACTTATGATCGTTTAGATCATTTTGTCTTGAAATCTGATGGAACAGGTGCCTTGCGAGGAATTTCCTACATTGAATTGGATAAAGAAAAAACTATTCGTTATTTAACCAAAGGCAAGGTGAAATGGCAGGCTCAAAATAATGTCTTGAGTTTTGATTTTATCGATCGTGCTATGGTGCCGGCTCATAGTAAAAATGTGGCTAAAGTCATCAAGCAAAATAAAGCTTTACAAGAACAAGAAAAAGAGCAGTTGGCTGCATTTTATAGTAAATCTGGTAATCATACGGATATGCCAATTGAGCTGAAACAAAATGGCAATCAACTTATTCTCGGTAAGGATTTTGAAACTTGCCGACGAGTGACAGAAAATGACAAGGACATTCAGTTATTGAATAAATGGTTTGTCAAGAAATAGAGTCGATAAAGAAAAACAAATGCGATTTCAACCGCACTTTATTTTTTAAAGTGCGGGAATCTAATTAATAAAAGGAGAATTATGATGAGAAAATTAGTATTAAGTAGTTTTATCGCAGTATTGTTATCGGGATGTGCAACGGCACATCAACAAACGGAACAGGAAAAAGCCTTAGTCGGCGATTGGATTTGCCATGTAAAACCTGCTGCGAAATCCCCTTTACCAGTTGAGCATTTTGATTATGTCACCTATCACGCAGATCAAACTGTGCTTCTACGCGGCATTTCACAGATTGATACAAAAGAAGGCTGGATGCGTTATTTATTGCAAGCTAAAGCTAAATGGCAGGCAAGTGATGGTAAGTTAAGTTATGACTTTACGGATCGTCTATTTAAAACTGCGCATTCACCAGAAGTTGCGAAAATTATTGAACAATCTCCAGAATTTAAAGAATTAGATAAGGAATTTGTTTCACCTTGTAATAACTGCGGTAATCATTTGGATATGAAGATTAAAATGAAAAGCTCAACAAGGATGACAAATTTTAATACCTATACGAAAGAAACCAGCCAATGCCGTAAACTGGAAGCTGGCGAGAAAACAAAAGAAGTTAAACTAATTGAGAAGTTAGTGAAAGAAAAAGGCTCGATTTAGATAAATGAATGTTTTTCATTGTAATAATGAAAAATATGATCGAAATTTTTGATTAAGTTTTTACTTGGAAACAGGTAAACTATACACAAATAATTCAAACAACGAGGAAAACACAATGTTTAAAAAAAGTATGAACATCGCTGATTACGATCCGGTTCTATGGCAAGCCATTCAGGGCGAAAATCGTCGTCAAGAAGAGCATATCGAGCTTATCGCATCTGAAAACTATGCAAGCCCACGCGTAATGGAAGCGCAAGGTTCACAGTTTACTAACAAGTATGCTGAAGGCTACCCAGGTAAACGTTACTACGGCGGTTGTGAGTACGCAGACATTGTCGAGCAGTTAGCGATTGATCGTGCTAAAGAGTTGTTTGGTGCGGATTATGTAAACGTACAACCACATTCTGGTTCACAAGCTAATGCAGCGGTATATGGTGCATTAATCAATGCGGGCGATACCATCTTAGGGATGGATTTAGCACACGGTGGTCACTTAACCCATGGGGCGAAAGTGAGCTTCTCCGGTAAAATCTATAATTCTGTGCTTTATGGTATCACTGCTGATGGTTTAATCGACTATGAAGATGTGCGTCAAAAAGCATTAGAGCATAAACCAAAAATGATTGTGGCGGGTTTCTCTGCTTATTCTCAAGTTGTAGATTGGAAAAAAATGCGCGAAATCGCCGATGAAGTAGGCGCGTATTTATTTGTGGATATGGCGCACGTTGCAGGTTTAATCGCAGCAGGTTTATATCCAAACCCATTACCATACGCACATGTTGTCACAACAACTACCCATAAAACCTTAGGTGGTCCACGTGGTGGGTTAATCCTTTCTTCCTGCGGTGATGAAGAGCTTTATAAACGCTTACAATCTTCTGTTTTCCCTGCAAACCAAGGTGGTCCATTAGTTCACATTATTGCGGCGAAAGCAGTATGTTTCAAAGAAGCATTAGAACCAGCTTATAAAGAATACCAAGCAAATGTAATTAAAAATGCGAAAGCAATGGTGGAAGTGTTTAAACAACGCGGTTATGACGTGGTTTCAAATGGCACAGAAAACCATTTATTCTTAGTGAGCTTCATCAAACAAGGCTTAACCGGTAAAGCAGCTGATGCTGCGTTAGGTAAAGCGAATATCACAGTGAATAAAAACTCTGTACCAAATGATCCACAAAAACCATTTGTGACCTCTGGTATTCGTGTTGGTACACCAGCGGTGACTCGTCGTGGCTTTAACGAACAAGACTGCCGTGAGTTAGCCGGCTGGATGTGTGATGTATTAGATGCATTAGGCAAAGAAAACGAAGAACAAGTGATTGCAGCAACCAAAGAAAAAGTATTGGCAATCTGCAAACGTCTTCCTGTTTACGCATAATGCTGATTCAGCTTTTATTTGTGATGTTAGCGGCGGTAAATATCGCCGCTTATTTTTTAATGTGGAAAGACAAAGTCCGCGCGGTTCGTCACGGTTGGCGAATTTCTGAAAATACCTTTTTTCTATTAAGCCTTCTTGGTGGGTTTATTGGCGTTTATTGCGGGATGAAACGCTTTCGTCATAAAACCAAACACTTCAGTTTTAAATTTGTCGTCGTGTTCAGTGCATTTATTTGGTTGATCTTAATGCCATATTGGTATTTCTTTCTTGAATAATGTTGAGTACAGAATGACTTTCAGTAAGAAAAAAGCCTAGAGAAATATCTCTAGGCTTTTTAGTATGTGATTAGACTATTTAAAAATAAGGCGTCGATTTCGACTTTTCTTCACTTGTGAAAGTGTAATTAATCCCAACACAATGATATAGACAGCGAAAATAAATACCAACCATTGCACCATCGTGATGCCGAAAAGTGACCATTGGCTTTCGTTGCAGCTGCCTGTCGGATTGAAGACCGCAGGTAGCCATTTATGGAATGGTAACGTTTCTGGAAAGTTTGGTATAAATTCACATTGTTTCCATGGCGCAGGGTTCATTTGTAAATCAAGGTGACGAATGGAAATCATTAATCCTTTGATTGCACTAAATAAACCCACAATAAGAGCAAGAATGCGGACAATAAGCGAACTAGGGGCTAAGGCGCCGATAAAACCAGCAATAAATAACCCTACCATAGCTAAACGTTCGTAAACACAAAGTACGCAAGGTTGTAAACCCATGCCGTATTGAAAGTAAAGTGCGGTCGATTCTAAGGCAAATGCGGAAAATGCCAAAAAGATCCACGCTGAACGTTTAAGGGATAATTGCTTAAAAAAGTCGAGCATTCTTTCTCCTTATGCTTCATTAAATTGGAAGAATTAAGCCAAGGTTTGCAAGCCAAATCGTCATTCCTGGTAGGATAAATTCGATTGCAAGGAAACCAACTAGCGTTAATACGATAGTGTAAGGCAATGCCATGTAGACCATTCTACCATAAGAAAGTTTAATTAACGGTGCAAGCGATGATGTTAATAAGAACAAGAATGCGGCTTGACCGTTTGGTGTAGCGACAGAAGGTAAGTTTGTACCTGTATTGATTGCTACCGCAAGTAATTCAAATTGGTGCGGTGCAATTGCGCCTGTTGCAAGGGCATGTTTCGCTTCATTGATATAAACTGTTGCTACGAATACGTTATCAGAAATCGCAGACAGTAAACCGTTGAAACAGTAGAATAATGCTAACTGTGTTTTCTCTTCAGAACTTAATACAAAGTGAATAATTGGAGCAAAGAGTTTTTGATCGATAATCACCGCAACGACAGAGAAAAATACGACTAATAATGCAGTGAAAGGTAAACTTTCTTGGAATGCTTTACCAATAGCGTGTTCATCAGTTACACCAGTAAAGGTTGTTGCAAGGATAATCACACTTAAACCAATCATGCCTACAGCCGCTAAATGGAAGGCTAAACCTAAGATCAACCAAACCGCGATAACCGCTTGGACAGAAAGACGAATCTTATCTTGTTTCGACATTTTTTGTGCGTTTTCACGATCTAAATCCGCTAAGACTTGCCATACTTCTTCCGGTAGTTTTTCACCATAACCGAATAATTTAAATTTTTCGACTAAAATACAAGTGAGTAATCCGCAGATAAATACAGGAACAGTTACTGGCGCCATACGGAAGAAAAATTCAATGAAATTCCATTTAGCTTGTTCTGCAATGATTAAGTTTTGTGGTTCACCCACCATGGTCATTACACCACCGAGTGCGGTACCGACACCAGCATGCATCATTAAGCTACGTAAGAAAGAGCGGAATTTTTCGAGAGTTTCGTGATTTTTAATTTTGTTATCATCGGAAATATCAACCGCATCCTGTAGATTTTTCCCTGATGCCACTTTGTGATAAACCCCATAGAAACCCATGGCAACACTGATGATTACAGCCACAACAGTTAGTGCATCTAAGAAAGCTGAAAGAAATGCTGCACTAAAACAGAATGCTAAAGAGAGGACGATTTTAGAACGGATACGCACTAATAATTTGGTGAAGACATAAAGCAAAAGTTGCTTCATAAAATAAATGCCGGCGACCATGAAGATTAAAAGTAAAACCACTTCAAAGTTTGCCACGATCTCCGCTTTAACGTGTTCGGCATTCGTCATACCAATGGCAATGGCTTCAAATGCTAATAAACCACCTGGTTGAAGAGGGTAGCATTTTAATGCCATGGCTAGCGTGAAAATAAACTCAGCCACGAGTAGCCAGCCTGCAAAAAATGGACTAACAAAAAAGAATAAAATCGGGTTAATTACCAAGAAGGCAATAATGGTTAATTTATACCAATCTGGACTTGCGCCCAGAAAGTTTTTCATGAATGCTTGTGTGTAAGTCATATCGAACTCCGTTTTTTTATAGTCTTGTCATTGTAATATATACTGCTTTAAAGGATAATAGACCAGTTAAAGATTTATTCAATAAATCACATTTTTTTGATCTTTTTAGACTTTTTTATATTTATTTCATACTCATGCAAACAGATAATACCCTTTTACGGGCTCAAAGCCCTGCCGCTCTTGCCGAAGAATATATTGTTAGAAGTATTTGGGATAATGTATTTCCCGCAGGCACCAATCTTCCTTCTGAGCGTGATTTAGCTGATAAAATTGGTGTAACACGCACCACATTACGCGAAGTATTGCAGCGTTTGGCTCGTGATGGCTGGCTTACAATTCAACACGGCAAGCCGACAAAAGTCAATAATATTTGGGATACAGCTGGTCCAAGCATTATTGAAACCTTAATTACTTTAGATCGTCAAAGTGCGCCATTAATCATTGAAAATATGCTTTCTTTGCGTAGTCGTATGTCTGAATCTTATATTTATGAAGCCGTAAAAAATTCGCCTAAAGCCTCGGTTGCTTTGTTTAAAGGGCTAGATTCATTAGAAAACACCGCTGAAAGTTACATGGAATTCGATTATGCCTTATTCCGTCAGTTTACAGTAATGGCTAATAAACCTTTCTATCGTTTAATTTTTAATAGTTTACGTGGGGTCTATCATAAAATTGGTTTGCTATTCTTTAGTGACGAAAAACATCGCCAAGTGACACATGATTTTTATGTAGAATTGCGTGATATTTGTGAAAAAGGTCAATCCGATTTAGTGGTGGAATGTATTCGTAAACACAAGCAAGTGACTTCCGCCTACTGGCGAGCCATTTTAGAAAGCTTGCCAAAAGATTTAGCAACAGAATAATATTAAAAGTGCGGTTGAAAATGACCGCACTTTTTCCTTATATCAAGAACTCAATATTATGCGTATTCCAAGAATTTATCATCCAGAATCCCTTAAAAATCAATCTACTTGCCAACTTTCAGAGGATGCGGCTAATCACGTAGGGCGTGTACTGCGTATGACTGAAGGTGAGCAAATTGAATTATTTGATGGAAGTAATCATATTTATCCAGCAAAAATTATTGAAGCGAGCAAAAAAGCCGTTAAGGTGGAAATTCTTGGTTGTGAATTAAGTGATAAAGAGTCGAATTTATCGATTCATTTAGGGCAGGTTATTTCACGTGGCGATCGAATGGAATTTACCATTCAAAAGTCCGTAGAGTTGGGCGTGAACGTGATTACACCATTGTGGTCGGAACGCTGTGGGGTGAAGTTGGATGGCGAACGAATGGATAAGAAAATCCAACAATGGCAAAAAATTGCGATTGCGGCTTGTGAACAATGTGGCCGTAATGTTGTACCAGAAATTCGTCCGTTAATGAAATTACAAGATTGGTGTGCTGAAAATGACGGCGCGTTGAAATTGAATTTACATCCAAGAGCCCAATATTCTATTAAAACCTTGCCTTCCATTCCAAAAGAAGGTGTTCGTTTGCTTATTGGTTCAGAAGGTGGTTTATCACCTCAAGAAATCGCTCAAACTGAACAACAAGGATTCACTGAAATTTTATTAGGAAAGCGTGTGTTGCGTACAGAAACCGCCTCTTTAGCGGCGATTAGTGCGTTGCAAATTTGTTTTGGAGATTTGGGATAATGATGGATTTACAAGGGCAATTTTTAATTGCGATGCCACAATTGGAGGATTATTTCCAAAATACTGTGGTGTATATGTGCGAGCATAATGAGCAAGGTTCGATGGGGTTAGTGATTAATCAACCCACCGATTTAAGCATTGCTGAACTGTATTCAAAAATGAATTTTATGATGAAAAATGACCGCACTTTTAGCAATGAACTTGTGCTTGCGGGTGGGCCGGTACATTCTGAGCGTGGTTTTATTCTGCATAAGAAAACCGCGAAAGAATTTGAGCATAGTTATAAAATTACCGATGAGATGTATCTCACCACTTCGGCAGATATTGTAGAAACCTTTGGTTCAGAGGATGCGCCCGACAAATATCTTGTGGCACTCGGTTGTGCAAGTTGGACAGCTGGACAGTTAGAACAAGAGATTGCAGATAATGCGTGGTTAGTCGCACCTGCTTCAGACACCATTTTATTTGAAACAATTTATGAAGATCGTTATCCTGCCGCGAATCAATTATTAGGGATTAATCCTCATAATTTTGTTTTTTCACAAGTGGGGCACAGTTAATGGGCATCACAGCAATCGCGTTTGATTTCGGTACAAAAAGCATAGGTTGTGCCGTCGGGCAAAGTATCACGGGGACGGCGCAAGCCTTACCTGCATTTAAAGCGCAAGATGGGATTCCAAATTGGGATGCCATTGAAAAATGCTTAAAAGACTGGAAACCTGATGTTATTGTGGTGGGATTGCCTTTAAATATGGATGGTACCGAGCAAGATTTAACACTTCGTGCGAAAAAATTTGCCAATCGCTTAAATGGTCGTTTCGGTATCAAAGTAGAACTGCAAGATGAGCGTTTAACGACGGTTTCTGCTCGAGATGAAATTTTCCAACGTGGCGGTTATCGAGCTCTCAATAAAGGCAAGGTAGATGGGATTTCTGCTTGTCTAATTTTAGAAAGTTGGTTCGAAAACTATTCAGAATAAGCCAAAAACAAACCGCACTTTAAGGTGCGGTTTGTTGTATTTATGAGTTTATTTTTTTATCCAAATCAGACTCGCCATTCGACCTGTTTTGCCATCTCGACGATAGGAAAAGAAGGTCTCTTTTTCTGTGAATGTGCAATGCTCCCCACCGTAAATTTGGGAAATACCTAATTTATTGAGGCGTTGAGTAGCAATTTGATAAAGATTGCCGAGGTATTTTCCTACTTCATTCGGATCTGGTCGAAAAGCCGTTTCTGCAATCGGGTCAAAAGCCATAAATTGCTCAATCACTTCTTTGCCAACTTGGAATGCATCGGGGCCGATAGCTGGCCCAAACCACGCAATAATCTCTTCGGGAGCTGATTGGAAACATTTCACGGTTTCTTCTAAAACACCATCACAGAGTCCGCGCCAGCCCGCATGGGCTGCAGCCACTTCAGTCCCTTGCTTATTGGTAAATAAAACCGGTAAGCAATCAGCCGTCATCACCAAACATACTTGGTTCGGTTGATTGGTGTAAACCGCATCAGCCTCTAAATCATTGCCTTCATAAGGCAGCTTAATTACACGAGTACTGTGCGTTTGAGTTAAAAACAACGGGAAATGTGGCAGATTAAATTTTTCGACCAATAAAGTACGGTTAGTTTTGACCGCACTTTTATCGTCTTCGACATGATCGCCTAAATTAAAACTATCGAAAGGCGGCAGGCTTACGCCACCTTCTCTTGTGGTTGTAAAAGCTTGGATATGTGGTGGAACATTCCAGTTTGGAACAATGGTTTTCATCTTAATAGTCCAATTCGTCTTTGTGTTCGAGGTAATCCGCTTTTAAGGCATGCAGTAATTCGACAAAGTCATCGGGCAATGGGGCGTACCATTCCATCATTTCTCCCGTAATCGGGTGAGCTAAACGCAACATAACCGCATGTAAGGCTTGGCGTTTAAAATTGCGTAGTACTTCAGTGAAAGCTTCGCTTGCATTTTTAGGTGGACGAGGACGACCACCATAAGTTTGATCGCCTAATAATGGATGTGCAATATGCGCCATGTGCACACGAATTTGGTGAGTACGGCCCGTTTCTAAACGTAAGCGTAAACGGGTGTAATTACGGAAAATCTCCATAATACGATAGTGCGTAACAGCCGGTTTACCCATTGGGTGAACCGCCATCAATGTGCGTTTTGTCGGGTGGCGAGCCATTGGCTGATCTACTGTGCCACCTTTGGTCATAATACCACTCGCAATGGCTTCGTATTCACGAGTGATTTTACGTTTTTGTAAATCACGCACAAGTTTGGTTTGTGCTGGAATCGTTTTAGCGACAACCATGAGACCTGTCGTGTCTTTGTCTAAACGATGAACAATCCCTGCGCGCGGTACTTCGGCAATAGGTGGATAGTGATAGAGTAGCGCGTTAAGTACCGTGCCATCCGGATTGCCTGCACCTGGGTGGACGACGAGATCTTTAGGTTTGTTAATCACGATAATATCGTCATCTTCATAAACGATATTGAGTGGAATATTTTGTGGCTCAAAACGGTTTTCATCTTCCACTTCTACCGAAATTTCAATTTGCTCTCCGCCATAAACTTTTGCACGTGGAATATCGGCAATTTCACCGTTCATTTTAACCTGTTTTGCTTCAATCCAGGTTTTTAAACGCGAACGGGAATATTCTGGGAACAACTCTGCGAGGGTTTGGTCTAAACGCAGTCCCATTTGTTCAGGCTGAACTTCAGCCGTTAAGGTCATTTGTGGCATAAAAAATCCATCTAAAAATTTAAAAAGTTGGCTTATTGTGTAATGTTCTATACAATATTCGTCAATTGTAACTTATTTATTGATTTTCGTAAAAATTAAGGAAAAAAGAATGCGTAAAATAAAATCTCTTGCACTTATTGCATTGACCTCATTCGCTATTGCAGCTTGTAGCAGTGGTAATAAAGAAGTAGAGCAAGCTTCTGTTGATGATCTTTATGCAAAAGGGGCTGCAGCATTGCAAGAAGGGAGCTATTCTGACTCGATTCGTTATTTAAAAGCAGCGACAGAGCGTTTCCCTGGTAGTACTTACCAAGAGCAAGCAATGCTTGATTTAATTTATGCAAACTATAAAACGCAAGATTACACCGCAACGTTGGTAACCGTAGATAACTATTTACACCAATTCCCACAAAGTCCGAACCGTGACTATGCAGTGTATATGGCTGGTTTAACGAACCTAGCAACTGCCGATAACATGATCCAAGATTTCTTTGGTATCGATCGTGCAACGCGTGAAACAACTTCAATGAAAACGGCGTTTTCTAACTTCCAAAGCTTAGTGCGTGCGTTCCCAAATAGCCCATATTCACAAGATGCAGTAGCACGTATGGCGTATATCAAAGACTCATTAGCACGTCATGAATTAGAAATTGCGAAATTCTATGCAAAACGTGATGCGTGGGTCGCAGTATCAAATCGTGTAGTAGGTATGTTGCAACAATATCCGGATGCAAAAGCAACTTACGAAGGTTTATTCTTAATGAAAGAAGCATACGAGAAAATGGGTTTACAACAATTAGCGAACCAAACTCAGCAAGTTATCGATGCGAATAAAGATAAACAATTTGCGGAAGTGAAAAAACCGGAAGAATCTGATTTAACTCAACCGGTTAAAAAATAATTCCATCCCTTGTGGGACGTGCTTGAATAAGCAAAATTATTCAAATAAAGGCTAGTCAAACTAATCAAATTGAGCTAGTATAAATTTAAAAGATTTCCTGGGGTGTTCGTGGATGGGTTATGTCCCTGAGCCGATACTTAGAACTTTATAAATCGGTTTCCCGCCATTGGTGTGTAGGCTTGACCTTTGACTTTGTCATTGGACTAAAGAAACCTAAAAATGGCCTTACCGGTTTCCTTGGACCGTCGGGTTCAAGGACTACTACTCGTAGCGGCACTCTGGGACCTTCCTTTAAAATCCATTCTTTCTAATCGAATGAAATCAACACAGCAAACGCTTCGCAATCAACTCCGTCAACAAATTCGTAAAACACGAGCAAATTTGACCGCACTTCAGCAACAACAGGCGGAAGATTCCATCACTCAACAAGCTCTTGCATTAATTGAAGAACGAAATGCGCAGCATATTGCCTTGTATGTTTCCTTCGATGGAGAAATCTCCACAGATAAACTTATTAAAACTCTTTGGGCACAAGATAAGCACGTTTATTTGCCGTTATTGCACCCTTTCAATCCGAATCATCTTTTGTTCTTACGTTATTTGCCAGATACCCCAATGCTGAAAAATAAATTTGGTATTTGGGAGCCAAAACTCAATGTGCAAAACGTATTGCCTTTGGATGAATTAGATATTCTTTTTACACCACTTGTCGCTTTTGATAAAGAAGGGAATCGTCTTGGCATGGGCGGTGGTTTTTATGACCGAACCTTACAAAATTGGCAAAATTCTTCTTTTATTCCTGTGGGATTAGCCCATCAATGTCAGCAAGTCGAACAGCTTCCAACTGAAGCGTGGGACGTGCCTCTTTACCGAATTTTAGTTGCTTAAACCTATCAAGAAATAAAATTTGATAGAAAAAATTAAAAAATGTCGATTTTTTCTCTTGAAATACCAAAAAAGGGTCTTATCTAATAACTCGTAAAGGGGGGTGACCCCAAGAATTTAATCAGGAGAAGATAAGCATATGAATATTGAAAAATTTACCACAAAATTCCAACAAGCACTCAGTGAAGCACAATCATTGGCGCTAGGTAAAGATAATCAGTTTATCGAACCAGTGCATTTATTGACCGCACTTTTAAATCAACAAGACGGTTCAATTGCACCAATTTTAACGACCAGTGGTGTGAACGTGGCATTATTGCGTAATGAATTAAATGCCGAATTGAATAAATTACCACAAGTGTCGGGTAATGGCGGTGATGTGCAAATTTCTCGTCAATTACTTAACTTATTGAATTTATGTGACAAATTAGCTCAACAAAAACAAGATAAATTTATTTCCAGTGAATTGTTCTTATTAGCAGCGCTTGAAGAGCGAGGCGCATTAAATGACATTTTGAAAAAATGTGGTGCGAAAAAAGAACAAATTCTACAAGCGATCCAACATATTCGTGGAGGACAAAGCGTGAACGATCAAAATGCAGAAGAAAGCAGACAAGCTCTTGAAAAATATACCATTGATTTAACAGCTCGTGCTGAAAGTGGCAAACTTGACCCGGTTATTGGTCGTGATGAAGAAATTCGTCGAGCCATTCAAGTATTGCAACGTCGTACCAAAAACAACCCAGTATTAATCGGTGAACCTGGTGTAGGTAAAACGGCTATCGTGGAAGGTTTGGCACAACGTATTGTTAATGGTGAAGTGCCTGAAGGCTTAAAAAACAAACGTGTACTTTCTTTAGATATGGGCGCACTGATTGCCGGTGCGAAATACCGCGGTGAATTTGAAGAGCGCTTAAAAGCTGTTTTAAATGAGTTATCAAAAGAAGAAGGTCGCGTGATCCTCTTTATTGATGAAATCCATACCATGGTTGGTGCAGGTAAAACTGACGGTGCAATGGATGCGGGTAACTTATTAAAACCAAGTTTAGCGCGCGGTGAATTACACTGTGTGGGTGCAACAACACTAGACGAATATCGTCAATATATTGAGAAAGATGCCGCACTTGAGCGTCGTTTCCAGAAAGTCTTTGTGGATGAGCCAAGTGTCGAAGATACCATTGCGATCTTACGTGGTTTGAAAGAGCGTTATGAGATCCATCACCATGTCGATATTACTGACCCAGCAATCGTGGCAGCAGCAACGCTTTCACACCGTTATATTTCTGATCGTCAATTGCCAGATAAAGCCATCGACTTAATCGATGAGGCGGCTTCAAGTATCCGTATGGAAATTGACTCTAAACCTGAGCCGCTCGATCGTCTTGAACGCCGTATTATCCAATTAAAATTGGAACAACAAGCATTACAAAAAGAAGAAGACGAAGCAAGCCGTAAGCGTTTAGAGATGTTAGAAAAAGAGCTTGCAGATAAAGAACGCGAATATGCTGAACTTGAAGAAGTTTGGAAATCAGAAAAAGCGACTCTTTCAGGTTCACAACACATTAAACAAGAGTTAGATGCGGCAAAAACTGAAATGGAGCAAGCGCGTCGTGCAGGCGATTTAAGTAAAATGTCTGAGCTTCAATACGGTCGTATTCCAGAATTGGAAAAACAACTTGCTGCCGCTGAAACTAGCGAAGGCAAAGAAATGACCTTGTTACGCTATCGTGTGACTGATGAAGAAATTGCAGAAGTGCTTTCTAAAGCAACGGGTATTCCAGTTTCTAAAATGATGGAAGGCGAGAAAGAAAAACTCTTACGCATGGAAGAAGAATTGCATAAACGTGTGATTGGTCAAGAAGAAGCAGTCGATGCCGTTGCAAACGCGATTCGTCGTAGCCGTGCAGGGCTTTCTGATCCTAACCGCCCAATTGGTTCATTCTTATTCTTAGGTCCAACTGGTGTAGGTAAAACCGAGCTTTGCAAAACTTTAGCTAAATTCCTGTTTGACAGCGAAGATGCGATGGTGCGTATTGATATGTCAGAGTTTATGGAAAAACACAGCGTATCTCGTTTAGTGGGTGCGCCTCCAGGCTACGTAGGATATGAAGAAGGTGGTTATTTAACTGAAGCGGTACGTCGTCGTCCATATTCAGTAATTTTGCTCGATGAAGTGGAAAAAGCACATGCGGATGTATTCAACATCTTATTACAAGTGTTGGATGATGGCCGTTTAACTGATGGTCAAGGTCGTACTGTGGACTTCCGTAATACCGTGGTGATTATGACCTCTAACTTGGGTTCTGATTTAATCCAAGGTAGCAAAGACGAAAGCTATGGTGAAATGAAAGCCTTAGTGATGTCTGTGGTGAGCCAACATTTCCGTCCGGAATTCATCAACCGTATTGATGAAACAGTGGTATTCCACCCACTTGGCAAAGAAAATATCCGTGCGATTGCAAGCATCCAATTAGAACGTTTAGCAAAACGTATGGAAACTCGTGGTTACGAATTAGTGTTTACTGAAGCGTTATTAGATTTCATTGGTGAAGTGGGTTACGACCCAATTTATGGGGCGCGTCCATTAAAACGTGCAATCCAACAAGAGATCGAAAACAGCTTGGCACAACAAGTTCTATCTGGTCAATTATTACCAGGTAAAGTGGTAACCGTTGATTATACTGACGGCAAAGTTCAAGCTAGACAATAATTTGTAAAATGAAAGCCATTTAGTGAAAGCTAAATGGCTTTTTTATGCTTTGGTAAAAGATAAAATAGGGTAGAATGACGCAGTGTATTGCGTATAAAAATGAGGAAAAAAATGACCGCACTTTTAAAAATTGGTTTGGTTTCAGTGTCAGATCGTGCATCAAGTGGTGTGTATCAAGATCAAGGGATTCCTGAATTACAACAATGGTTAGAACAAGCGTTGGTGGATCCTTTTGAAGTGGAAACTCGATTAATTCCAGATGAGCAGCCATTAATTGAACAAACATTGAAAGAATTAGTGGATGAGCATCATTGTCATTTAGTGCTTACAACGGGTGGTACAGGGCCGGCAAAACGTGATGTGACACCTGATGCTACATTAGCGGTAGCCGATCGTGAAATGCCAGGATTTGGTGAGCAAATGCGTCAAGTGAGTTTACATTTTGTGCCAACAGCAATTTTATCTCGTCAAGTTGGTGTAATTCGTAAAAACAGTCTTATCTTGAATTTACCAGGGCAGCCAAAGGCTATCAAAGAAACCTTAGAAGGTGTGAAAGATGAGCAAGGCAACGTCTTAGTGAAAGGGATTTTTAGCGCAGTGCCTTACTGCTTGCAATTAATCGATGGTATTTATATTGATACCAAGCCTGAAGTGATTACAAGCTTCCGACCGAAAGCCGCACGCCGCGAAAATTTGGAGAAATAAGATGAAAAAAATCGAAGCCATTATTAAGCCATTTAAATTAGATGATGTACGTGAAAATTTATCCGATATTGGCATTAGCGGAATGACCGTGACTGAAGTCCGTGGTTTTGGCCGCCAAAAAGGGCATACAGAGCTTTATCGCGGTGCGGAATATATGGTGGATTTTCTACCTAAAGTGAAAATGGAAATTGTCGTGCCAGATGATTTACTTGAACAGTGCCTTGAAACCATTGTTGAAACTTGCCAAACAGGGAAAATCGGTGATGGGAAGATCTTTGTTTATGATGTAGAACGCGTGATTCGTGTTCGTACGGGCGAAGAAAATGAGGAAGCCATTTAGTGGAAAAAAACTTAAATTTTAACCGCACTGTAGTCGCTATGGCGGCTTTAGTGATTGTGTTTGCGGGAATTAAACTGGCGGCGGAGATTGTCGTGCCTTTTTTATTGGCATTATTCATCGCCATTATTTGTTCGCCAGTGATTAAAGCGATGACGCAACGCAAAGTGCCGCATGGTATTGCGATTGCCTTGCTGTTTATCTTAATTTTAATCGTATTCTTTTTCCTAGCGGGATTAATTAACAGCAGTGTGCAAGAATTTACACGCTCTATTCCGCAATATAAAGTGTTGCTTTCGGAGCGTATAAATGACGTCATGGCGTTAGCTCAAAAACTGAAATTGCCGATTGTGATTTCTCGCGAAGCCATTATGGAGCATTTTGATCCGAGTGTGATCATGAACTTTGTGAGCCGTTTGTTATTAAACTTTTCTGGTGTGGTGACGAATGTTTTTGTGTTGATCTTAGCGGTGATTTTTATGCTGCTTGAAGCACCAACCATGAAGCATAAACTTGCTTTAGTTTTAAGTGACAATGAACATGATGTTGTCGCGGAAGAACATCACATCGATCGTATTTTAGACGGTGTGATTAGTTATCTTGGTGTGAAAACGGTGATTAGCTTATTGACAGGCGTCACAACTTGGATTTTGTTGGACGTAGCGGGTGTGCAATATGCGATTTTATGGGCAACTTTAAGCTTCTTATTAAATTACATTCCTAATATTGGTTCTATTATCGCAGCAGTACCGATTATTGTTCAAGCGTTATTGCTAAATGGATTTGGTGTAGGCATGGGCGTAACCGTCGGTATTATTGTATTAAATATTGTGATCGGTAATATTATTGAACCGAAAATGATGGGTAAAACCTTAGGGCTTTCTACCTTGGTCGTATTCTTTTCATTACTTTTCTGGGGATGGTTGCTCGGTACAGTCGGTATGTTACTTTCTGTGCCGCTGACAATGGCGTTTAAAATTACCTTGGAAAGCTCCGAATCAACGAAGAAATATGCCGCTTTATTAGGGGATGTAAACGACTAAAGTGCGGTCATAAAATGTCATAATTTTAGCAATAAAAAAGCCACCGTTATGGTGGCTTTCTTTTTATCTGATGTTTGGTAGATTAAGGTAAATCATCGACTTCTTTATCCACTTTTGGTGGAATCATATGCTCACGGCGTAGGCCGATATCATAAGCAATCGCAATCGCGATAAAGATTGATGAGTAAGTACCAAAACCGATACCAATTAATAACGCTAATGAGAAGTTATGAATTGATGGACCACCAAAGAAGAACAAGGCAATCACAACAAGAAGCGTTGTGAGAGATGTCATGATGGTTCTCGATAAGGTTTGCGTTAAGGAAATATCAATAATATCGATGGTTTCTACACGGCGAATTTTACGGAAGTTTTCACGCACACGGTCGAATACCACGATACTATCGTTGATAGAATAACCTACAACGGAAAGAATCGCCGCCACGAAGGTTAAATCCATTTCGACTTGTAATGCAGAGAATACACCGAGAGTAATCACTACGTCATGCGCAAGTGAGGCAATACCACCAAAACCTAAACGCCATTCAAAACGTGAGCCCACGTAAATTAACATCATTGCTAGGGTTGCAAGGGTCGCGTAAACCGCACCTTGAGCCAGTTCTTCACCGACGTTTGGACCGACGAATTCGATACTGTTAATATGAATATTAGGGTCAATTGTTTGGAGCATGCTTTTAACGTGATCACCAATAGCAGAATCGTTATTATCAGCCGGTAAGCGAATCATCACGTCTTGTACAGAACCCGTTGTTTGTACAATCGGGCTTGCAATACCATTTTGATTTAATGTGCCACGGATTTTCTCTAAATCAGCTGGTTGTGAGAAGTGCGTATCAAATACCACACCACCGGTAAAATCCAAGCCCCAGTTGAAGCCTTTTGTCACAATGAAGAAGAGGGAAATCGCCATTAAAATGATGGAAAAGGTATATCCCACAAATCTCACTTTCATAAATTCAGTGAGAGGGAATGGCAATTTAATCCCATTCACTTCACGGATAAAATGTCCGTTTTTATCTTTTGCAAATAATCTCATCTTATCCTACCTAAATTGATAATTTTTCAAGACGTTTACCGCCGTATAGGAAGTTCACGATAGCACGTGTTCCAGTAATCGCTGTAAACATTGAAATTGCCACACCTAATGCAAGGGTTACTGCAAAGCCTTGAATAGGGCCGGTACCCACAGCATAAAGAATGATTGCCGTTAAAATTGTGGTTAAGTTTGCATCGAAGATAGAGGTGAATGCACCGTTATAACCTTCGTTAATGGCTTGCTGGATTGGACGACCATTACGAATTTCTTCTTTGATACGCTCAAAAATAAGTACGTTGGCATCCACCGACATCCCCAGGGTTAATACGATACCCGCAATCCCCGGCATGGTGAGTGTTGCACCTGGTAGGATAGACATCAAACCGACTAATAAAACGATATTAATCACCAAGGCAAAGCTTGCGATAATACCGAAGACTTTATAGTAAACCAGCATGAAGACAATTACCGCAATTAAGCCCCAGAAGCTTGCATCAATACCTTGTTCTACGTTTTGTGCACCAAGAGAAGGACCGATTGTACGTTCTTCAACAATTTGCACTGGCGCGATTAATGCACCTGATTTTAATAACATAGAAAGGTTTTGTGCTTCTGCAGAACTGCTTACACCCGTAATTTGGAAGTTAGAACTAAAGCGACCTTGAATTGTTGCGACGTTAATCACTTCTTCATTTTTCTCTAAAATGGTTTTGCCATTTTCGTCTTTTTTACCATTATCTTTGTATTCTACATACAAGGTTGCCATCGGTTTTTTGTAGTATTTCTTGGTGGTTTGCGACATGATTTCGCCGCCTTCACTATCCAAGGTCACACTTACTTGTGGCGTACTGGTGTTTTGGTCTAAACCTGAGCTTGAGTTGATGATGTGTTCACCACCCAATACCGCACGTTTGTAAAGTGCAACAGGTCTACCTTGACGGTCATATTTGATTTCTGTATCAGAAGGTAACATACCACGCGCTGCTGATTCTGGGTTCACCAACGAATTCACAATGCGGAATTCAAGTGTTGCAGTTGCCCCTAAGATTTCTTTTGCACGCGCAGTATCTTGAACACCCGGTAATTCGATTACGATACGTTCTGCACCTTGACGTTGGATAACCGCTTCAGCTACGCCTAATTCAGCAACACGTTTACGTAAAATCGTTAAGTTTTGCTCGATCGCTAAGTTACGTGATTCTGTTAATGCCGCTTCAGAAAGGGCAAGGTTTAAGGTGTTGTCACCAATATCAGACACTTCTAGTGTTGGGTGTAATTGACGAATAATACGCGCTGCTTTTGACATTTGGTCAGCGTTTTCTAATGTGACCGTTGTACCAAATTTGTCGCTATTTTTAATTGCCGTAAACTGAATTTTTTCTTTACGTAATTCGTTGCGTAATGTGTCTTGTAACTGTTCTTGACGTTTAGCAAGCGCAGAATTCATGTCCACTTCCATCAAGAAACGTACCCCACCACGTAAGTCCAAACCCCATTTCATTGGATTTGCACCAATGCTACTTAACCAAGCTGGTGTTGCTGGTGCAAGGTTTAATGCGGTGGTGTAGTTAGTGCCAAGTTTTTCTGCAATTTTATCTTTGGCAAGAAGTTGGTCATCTGTGTTGGTGAAACGGGCAAGAATAGAGCCATTTTCAAGAACGATAGATTTGGTTGAAAGGTTATTTTCTTTTAGTACGTTTTGTACTTCAGTTAATACGGTGGTGTCTGCTTGTTGTCCGCGAGTACCAGAAATTTGCACCGCTGGATCTTCACCATAGATATTTGGAAGAGAGTATAAAGCACCAATGGCGACCACAAGGATCACCATTAGATTCTTCCATAATGGGTAACGATTTAACATAGTTTTCCCTTTAGGAATTTAAATTAGAGAGATTTTACAGAACCTTTCGGTAATACTGAAACGATGTAGTTACGGTTAATCGTGATCTCAGTAGTATCGTTTAAAGCGATAACAATTTCAGCACCTTCAGTGACTTTAGTGATTTTACCAATCAAACCACCAGCGGTTAATACTTCAGTGCCTTTCGCTAATTCAGACATTAATTTTTTGTGTTCTTTGTTACGTTTCGCTTGTGGGCGGTAAATCATAAAATAAAAAATTAAACCGAAGATCACGAAAATAAATAACGTGGACATTGGGCTTTGTGCTTCCATTGTGTTTTCCTTATAAAATGAAAAGTTAAAAGTGTGCGTAAAATACCATAAAACGGCATTCAGTAAAAGCCGAGGAAGGCAATAACAACGAGAATTTTTGGATTAATTGATTTTTTTCAAGCAAACTTCGAAGATTTGTTCGGAAAGCCAATGTTGATCCACTAATTCACATTGATTTTCTTCACAAAAAACAACAAAATTTTCCACCGCACTTTGACGATTTAATTGCAAAACTAATTCATCATTCGTCGCTAAATTTGCCAAAGCCTTCTTCGCCGTTAAAAGCGGAATCGGGCAGGAAAGTGCGGTCAAATTTAATTGATATTTCATGGTTTAAGCTTGGCGACGAGCAAACATAATTTTGCCCATCGCTGTCAGTTGGTCTGCTGATAAATGTTGCTTACCCAGCTCAAATAACGGCTCTTCAAGAGCAAGATGTCTATCATAGCTTGCCACAAATAGCGTAATCAGCCTTTCATCTACATCAGTGCGTTTCTCTGCAATCAATTCTTCTAGCTGTTCAGAAAGTTTTACCCAATTTTCATGCAAAGTAACGTGTTGGCGCTCTAATTCATCTATAGACTCTTTCGCTTGAGGGGCTTTTTCAATTAAAGCGGGGAAAAAGTTTTTTTCCTCATCATCATGATGAAGCGGTGCAGCGTGATTAAAATACTGCAAAATGGTTTTCACATCATTTAATACGGCTTGATTCACGCCATTCTTTTCTAAATAGCCTGGAAGAATGGTGAGCTGCTTACAAAAGCGTTTCACCTTGCTATGACAGGCGTAAAGCATATCAATCGGCTCATTCCAAGTGGCAAATTGCTGAGGTTCAAGGATTTGCATAAGGTTTCCTTTGTTAAAAAGTGCGGTCAAAAAACGAATCACTTTTCTACCGCACTTTCATCAATTATGATTTATCTGCTAATTGTAATGGGGGAACAGGTTTGCCCATGCGAGCATAGAATTCCACCACAAAATCATCAAAACGATCGTCTTCGATAGCTTGGCGAATTTCCGCCATTAAACGTTGATAATAGCGTAAATTGTGAATGGTATTTAAGCGTGCACCTAAAATTTCACCGCATTTATCTAAATGATATAAATACGCTTTGGTGTAGTTTTTACAGGTGTAGCAATCACATTCTGGATCCAATGGGCTGGTATCATCACGATATTTTGCATTACGGATTTTGACAATGCCGTCTGTCACGAATAAATGACCGTTACGAGCGTTACGGGTTGGCATTACACAGTCGAACATATCAATGCCACGACGCACGCCTTCCACTAAATCTTCTGGCTTACCCACGCCCATTAAATAGCGCGGTTTGTCAGCTGGAATTTGTGGGCAGATGTATTCTAAAATACGGTGCATGTCTTCTTTTGGTTCGCCTACCGCTAAACCGCCCACCGCATAACCGTCAAAGCCAATATTCACTAAACCTTCTAGTGATACTTTGCGTAATTCTTCAAATACGCCGCCTTGAATAATACCGAATAGCGCATTTTTATTGCCTAATTCATCAAAGCGATCGCGGCTGCGTTTTGCCCAACGAAGAGACATTTCCATGGATTTTTTCGCATAATCAAAAGTCGCAGGATAAGGCGTACATTCATCGAAAATCATCACGATGTCAGAACCTAAATCATATTGAATTTCCATGGATTTTTCAGGTGAAAGGAAAATGCGCTCACCGTTAATTGGGTTTTGGAATTTCACGCCTTCTTCGGTTATTTTACGTAATTTACCTAAACTAAATACTTGGAAACCGCCACTGTCAGTCAAAATCGGGCGATGCCATTGCATAAAGTCATGTAAATCACCGTGTTTACGCATGACTTCTTGACCTGGACGAAGCCATAAATGGAAGGTATTACCCAATAAAATTTCAGCACCCGTCGCACGCACTTCTTCTGGTGTCATGCCTTTTACCGTGCCATAAGTCCCCACTGGCATAAATGCGGGGGTTTCAACGGTGAACGTGCCTTGTGGACGTTCAAATACCAAGCGACCACGACGTGCGCTACCGCTGGTTTTATCTAATTCATATTTCATTTTCTTTCCTCAACGAATAAACAGTTCGTAGGTTGTTATTCAATAAAAAAGCCTGTTAGTACAGGCTTCTTGGTAGGTATTTTATGAGTTGGCTGAAAATAAGTCAAACCACTTATTCTAAGCCTTTCACATTAGGATTTTTGGTAATGAACATTGCATCGCCATAACTGAAAAAACGATAGCGATTTTCGACCGCACTTTTATAGGCGTTCATAGTGTTGCTAAAGCCTGCGAAGGCAGATACTAGCATAATCAATGTGCTTTCCGGCAAATGGAAGTTGGTAATCAACGCATCCACCACACGGAATGATTTGCCCGGATAAATAAAAATGGACGTATCAGAAAAATAAGGTTCAATTAAATCTGGGTTGCCATTTTCTTCTGCAGATAGAGCAGCGGTTTCAACAGAACGCACTGATGTTGTGCCTACCGCAATCACACGTTTACCCGCTTTTTTCGTTTCAATAATGGCATTGCAGACTTCTTGAGAAAGCTCCACATATTCCGCGTGCATAATGTGATCTTCAATATTTTCAACACGTACGGGTTGGAATGTGCCTGCGCCCACGTGTAACGTCACAAATTCAAAATTGACACCTTTTTCGTGTAGTTTTTGTAAAAGCTCATCATCAAAATGCAAGCCAGCCGTTGGCGCCGCCACGGCGCCAGGTACTTTGTTATACACGGTTTGATAGCATTCTTGATCCGCTTCTTCATCAGGTCGATCAATATAAGGCGGCAAAGGCATATGACCGATTTCTTGCAACACATCAAGCACATTACGACTTTTATCCGCTAATTCCACTTCAAAAAGGGCATCTTGACGACCAATCATAATCGCTTTTACGCCATTATTTTCACCCAGTTTATCTTCACCTAAAAATAATTCAGCACCTTCTTTCGGCGCTTTTGACGAACGAATATGCGCTAAAAAATGATGTTCACTCAAAACACGCTCTACTAACACTTCAATTTTTCCGCCACTGGCTTTACGACCAAACATACGAGCAGGGATCACACGCGTATTGTTAAAAATCAACAAATCGCCTTCGTCGATTAAATCCAATACATCGGTAAAAGTGCGGTGAGAAATCTCCCCGTTTTCGCCATTGAGTTGTAACAAGCGGCAAGAAGAGCGATCTTCTTTAGGATAACGAGCAATCAGCTCATCTGGTAAGTCAAAATGAAAGTCAGAAACACGCATAATTGTAAATAATGAAAGCTAAAAATGGGGCATAGTCTAGAGCGAATGAGGGGGAAATACAAGGGCGGAATGCAGTTACCTTGGGATTGGTTTGGAAAAGAGAGTGGAAAGTGCGGTTTAATATGGCGTTTTGAAAATGTTTTGAGGATTGACCGCACTTTTATTTCTTAAATTACAATATTTTTATGTAATACTTGAATCATTTCCTCAATAGATTGTTTAAGGTCGTTTTCATCAAAACGAGATGTTTTCATAACCTTATTTTCAGGATGATGAATATGGTTACGAATGAAGGTTTGTAACGTTACATTTCTAGCTTGTTGAGCAACTCCCTTTTTTTCTGCTGTCCACTGTTTACAGGCAGATAATCCATTATCTACAAGCCATGAATCAAATTGTCCTAATTCATATTTTTGACTTTTATCTTGTAAGTAGCCATATAATTCATTATGTAATTCTACAGTAGGCAATTTATACGCTTTGAAATTAATCTCCCCCCAAGTTGGACTCCAAGGAAACATTTTTGCTTTTTCTAACGATGCATCTTCTACGATATTGGTAATTCCATCTTTTCTAAAGATAAATAGACCGACATTACTTAAATACGGTGTAGCCAAAAAATATGGAGAATGGGTAGTCAAAAATACTTGTTTTGTTTTTGAAATTTCTAGTATAGCTTTAAGTAGTTTAGTTTGTCCTTTAGGGTGCAAGCAAAGTTCAGGTTCATCAATGAACAAGTAAAATGGTTTCGTTTGTTTTTTTTCTGGATCATGAGCTAATTCTTCTGCATAAATTTGAAGTAGTGCTAATGCAACTGAACGTTGCATGCCATTGCCTTTTTCAGACATTGGAACATCTATGCCATCATTAATGAAGATAGATGCGTTTTTAAAAAATGCATCTATCTTTAATTCATCGAATTTAAAATGAATATCAGCTTGTCCAAATTGTTCTTTAAAAGTATTTTTAACTTTTTGTTCAATAACTGCAATTTTTTTACGTAATTCTGAATCAGGATTATTAAAAACTTTGTTAAAACTATCTTGGAATTCTCTATATTCATCTGTTTTTACATGAGCTTGAGCAATTTCTTTTAATAGCATTCCACAAAGGGTAGTAGAACCAAAAGCTGCTTCATCGCTAGGGTTAGTGTCTGCCCAGATGAAATTTGTCTCAAAAAGAGTTTTAAAGGGGGCATCGATACCGCTTGGATTGGAATATCCCTGAGAATTATTGTCCCATAGATCTAATCTTTTACAAGATGCTGTATTTCGTTTGGCTTTTAAATTTTGTTCATCATTAATAGCGTTGTTAAAAGCCGAATGCTTATTTTCGGGAGCAAAGAAAAGAATTGCCTTCTGAATATCTCCACAAAAAGCTAATTCAACACATGCTTCATAAGGCTGTGAGCCATCGGCTAATTTACTTTTAATTCTATGGGCTTCATCTTCCTTTATACCATTCCTTAAGAAATTGATAGCTTCGAAAATAGAGGATTTTCCAGAATTGTTTTCTCCAATAAAAATATTTAAACCGCTACCTGCAGTTTCACCATCAGGAATTTTAAAGTTAATCTGATGGTTATTCCCAATGAAGCCTTTAAAATTAGATAAATCAATACTCTTTATGAACATATTAGTTTCCTTATGTAAGTTGATAAATAGAAATAAATTTAATAGGTTTGATAATTTTTATTATTGTTGATTTGAGAGTTTTGGCTATGAGTGATATGTAGTAAAGGATACTAGGTTTCATAAAATAGTCCTTTATTTTTATGCTTTTCCATTATTTTCGTTTAATCTATCCTTGTTATTATGTAGATGTCAATAATTACCTTTATATATATTTTTTCATAAATAATATGAAGTTAATTAATTTTAAGAATGGAGTGTATTATATGATTTTGGAGCGTGTTTTTAAGGCATAAAAAAAGCCCTTTCAAAAAGGTGAAAGGGCAAAATATTTGGAGTCATACTATGAGTTGTTGAATTAACAAATCAGGTATGGGACGTATTATAGTACATCCTTTAACAAATGCAACAATTTTTTAACAACTAGTTGTGTGGATTGCGCGTATTGGTGTTGACCAGGTTACGCATTAGCAACGCATAATCAAGTTGGATGTCTTGTGGCACATCTAAAAAGACAAAGTGGCCATCGCCGAGTGCAGCTTCCACATTTTCGTTTTTGCGATTGAGCATTTTTTCAATCTTAAAGATGATGTTGCCTTGTGGAGTCATCATTTCCACTTCATCACCAAGCAAGAATTTATTTTTCACCGCCACTTCAGCCATGCTTTGTTCATTACGTTTACCAGTAAATTCACCGACAAATTGTTGGCGTTCTGAGATTGAGTAGCCATATTCGTAATTTTGGTATTCATCGTGCGTATGGCGACGTAAGAAACCTTCGGTATAACCACGATGAGCAAGGGATTCCAACGTGTCCATTA
>JABZOY010000049.1:0-11652 GCA_015255025.1 Haemophilus sp. | reverse complement strand
CTTTCCACCGCATCAAAAATTTCATTATTATTCTTAGTTTTCGTTGCTTTAGTGGCGGTGTTTGCCCCTTGGGTCGCAACACATGATCCATTAGAAGTGCTCGCACGTATGCGTGCTCCAAGTGCGGAATATTGGTTTGGGACTGATCGACTTGGTCGTGATATTTTCTCTCGTATTGTTTACGGCGCCCAAACGTCCTTATTTATCGGTTTAGGTGCGGTAGCTTGTGCCATTCTTTTTGGTAGTATTTTAGGTGCAACGGCAGCGACATCCGATAAATGGGGCAATGAAATCATCATGCGCTTAATGGATATTTTAATGGCTTTCCCAGGCATCGCATTAGCGGCTGTGTTATTAGCAACCTTTGGTAACTCAGTGCCGGTCATTATCATCACCATAGCCGTGGTTTATACCCCGCAACTTGCTCGTGTGGTTCGTGCGAACGTGGTATCACAATGGGATGAAGACTATGTGCGTGCTGAACGCGTGATTGGTGGTAGCCGTACTTATATTCTTCTCAAACACGTTGTACGCAATACAGCAGCACCGGTTTTAGTCTTCGCAACTGTAATGGTGGCGGATGCCATTGTATTCGAAGCCTCGCTTTCTTTCTTAGGCGCAGGTGTACAACCACCACATCCTTCATGGGGTAACATCCTTTCTGAAGGTCGTAATATCGTATTAAATGGTGCATGGTGGGCGACAACCTTTGCGGGTGTGATGATTCTTTTAACCGTATTAGCCTTAAATATCTTAGCGGAAGGTCTTACTGATGCATTGGTTAACCCGCGCTTAAAAGGCGGTAAAAAACCAGAAGGTAAATCAGATGAACGTCTTTCAACTGACGTACAAGAAGCACTTTCTGAAGGCCTTGCATTAAAACGTTACTTACTCAAATTACATGAAAAAGAAATCACGCGTACAAATCGTATGCAATTAGATCCTAATGCAAAACCGATTTTACAAGTGAAAAACTTATCTATTCGTTTCCCGAATCGTTATGGTGAAATTCCATTGGTTGATAACATCAGCTTCACCGTAAATGAAGGTGAAACTATGGGATTAGTAGGTGAGTCTGGTTGTGGTAAATCCATTACAGCATTCTCTATCATGGGCTTATTACCAAAAACAGCAAAAATCACTGGGGAAGTGCTTTTCACCGACCGTAGCGGTAAACAACACAGCTTGCTCAATTCTCACAATTTAAGTGAATTGCGTGGTTCTGAAATTGCGATGATTTACCAAGACTCTTTAAGTGCATTAAACCCATCAATGCGTATCAAAGATCAAATGGCACAGCTCATTAAACGTGGCAGCCACCATACCGCAGAAAAATTGTTGGAATGGGTACACCTTGATCCTGAAAAAGTATTGAATCGTTATCCGCATGAACTTTCTGGTGGTCAACGTCAACGTGTGGTGATTGCAATGGCATTAACTCGTGAGCCGAAATTATTAATCGCCGATGAACCAACAACCGCATTAGACGTAACTGTTCAAGCAGAAGTAGTGAAATTATTGAATGAATTACGTGAAAAACTGGGGTTTGCGATGGTGTTTGTCAGCCACGATTTAGCCTTGGTTGCTCAATTAGCTCACCACATTACGGTAATGTATGCAGGACAAGTGGTTGAAATGGCACCAACATCCTTATTGCTTGCTAATCCAACTCATGAATATACACGTGGCTTATTGGGTTCTGTACTTTCAACCGAAGTACGTGCGAAACGTTTATATCAAATTCCGGGCAGCGTACCATCACCTTACGATTTTGCTACAGGTGACCGTTTTGCAAGTCGTTCATTACGACCAGATGCAAATCCGGATCAAAAATTGATATTAACCGCCGTGGAGGGCGAGCCATCTCACTTGTGGGCTTCTCATTTAGCTGAGCCTGTAACGGAAGCGAAAGGAGCATAATATGAGCAGTAGTATTAAAGTCATTAAAGAACAAAACATCATTGATTTAGAAAATATCGTGGTGCAATTTCCTTCTCGCGACGGTTCATTGTTTGGACGTAAAAAATTCACTGCGGTAAACAATGTGAGTCTTGGTATTAAAGCGGGGGAAACCATTGGTTTAGTAGGCGAGTCTGGCTGCGGGAAATCTACCTTAGCCAACGTGATTATTGGCCTTCTTAAACCAACATCAGGTTTAGTGAAATTCAACGGTTTACAAATGCAATATGGCAGCTCAGAAGCGAGAAAACAATTCGGTCGCCAAGTGTCGGTCATTTTCCAAGACCCTGCAACCGCACTGAATCCTCGTATGAAAGTGTTGGATATTTTGCGTGACCCAATGGATATTCACAATGTGTTACAACCTCACGAACGGGAAAAACGCGTATATGACTTACTTTCTCGAGTTGGTTTACCACGTTCTGCGGCACAAGTTGAGCCAACTCGTTTATCGGGCGGGCAAAAACAACGTGTGGCGATTGCACGTGCTTTGGCCCTGAATCCAAAGCTTATCGTTGCGGATGAACCGACTTCTGCATTAGACGTATCTGTTCGTGCTCAAGTGTTAAACTTATTGGCGGATTTGAAAAAAGAACTCAATCTTGCCATGGTGTTTATCTCTCACGATATCCAAACCGTACGCCAAGTATCTGATCGCATTGTCGTGATGTACGGCGGTCAAATTTTGGAAACGGGTAGCACTGAAGATATTTTCAACCACCCAACAGTGGATTACACAAGAAAATTACTCGGTGTTGCACCATCATTGTTATAACGAGTAAATAAAACACCTTAATTTATGACCGCACTTTAAAAGTGCGGTTATTTTTTTGTTTATTTTTAATGTTGATAAATGATTGGAAACATATTCCGAAAATCTTTTAGCATTTAGGTTTTTTCTCAAATAGCGTAGAATGGGCATATAAAAATAAGGAGATTTAACATGCAACAAAAAATTCAACAAGCATTAGCCGATTCGCCACTTTCAAATGCAATTCTTTCTGCATTAGAAGAACAAGAATGGAAAGGTTTTTTACCAGCTGAAAAAGTGCGGTCAATTTGTGATGAATTTAAGCTTACGCCTGTTCAATTAGGTTTGGCACTTTTGCCTGTAGCAGCTTGTTATAGCCACACACCCATTTCAGAATTTCATGTTGGAGCGATTGCGATTGGTGAAAGTGGTGATTTTTACTTTGGTGCGAATCAAGAATTTCAGGGTAGTAGCATGGCTCAAACCATCCATGCTGAACAAAGTGCGATTAGCCATGCCTGGTTATGCAATGAACCTCGCATCACGGATATCGTGGTGAATTACACGCCTTGCGGTCACTGCCGTCAATTTATGAATGAGCTTTATCAAGCGGATGATTTGAAAATCCATTTGCCACACAGCCAAAATAATCCACTTCCTCAATATTTACCCGATAGCTTTGGCCCGAAAGATTTAGGGGTTGATTTGCTTCTATTAAACAAAGAAGAACAAGGTTTTACATTGACAACAGAAGATGAAGTAGCAAATAAAGCTATTTTAGGCGCAAACCGAGCTCATTCACCTTATTCTAAAAGCCCTCACGGTGTAGGCATTTTATTTAAAAATGGGGAAATGATTTGTGGTCGATATGCAGAAAATGCGGCATTCAACCCAAGCTTACCCGCTATGCAAACAGCGATTAATTTTGCTTACTTAAATCAATTGGATGTATCGAAAATTGAGCGAGTGGTATTTGCAGAGAAACCGTTGCGTCTAAGTCATCGCAAGATGGCAGAGCAGTTATTGAAGAGCCTCTGCAAGGTGAAAATGGAATATATTAGCCTGTAAGTGCGGTCAAAAATGAATTAGTTTTTGAACTAAAAGAAAAGGCGAACAGAGATAATCTCTCATGTTCGCCTTTATTTTTACTAATTTTACGCTAATTCAGCACGTAATTTTTTCGTGACATCAACCATCACTTTTAATGCTGCAATCGTTTCTGGCCAACCGCGCGTTTTTAAACCACAGTCTGGGTTTACCCATAAACGTTCTTTCGGTACCACTTGTAATGCTTTGCGAAGAAGATGTTCAATTTCTTCTGCCGTAGGTACACGTGGACTATGAATGTCATATACACCTGGGCCAATATCATTCGGGTATTTGAAATCACCAAATGCGCTGAGTAATTCCATGTCAGAACGCGAGGTTTCGATAGTAATGACATCGGCATCTAAGGCTGCAATAGCCGGTAGAATATCGTTAAATTCGGAATAACACATGTGCGTATGAATTTGGGTATCATCTTGGCAACCCATTGAGCTTAAACGGAAGGCTTCGCCCGCCCATTTCAAATAAGCATCCCAATCTGCACGTTTTAATGGTAAACCTTCACGAATAGCCGGCTCATCAATTTGAATCACTTTGATGCCAGCCTTTTCTAAATCTAATACTTCATCAGAAAGCGCGACCGCAATTTGTTTACAGACCGTTTCACGAGAAATATCGTTACGCACGAAAGACCATTGTAAGATCGTGACTGGACCAGTCAGCATGCCTTTCATCACTTTATTGGTAAGGCTTTGGGCATATTGCGACCAACGTACCGTCATTGGTTCTGGACGAGTAACATCACCGTAAATCACTGGCGGTTTCACGCAACGTGAACCATAACTTTGTACCCAACCAAATTTGGTGAACGCAAAACCATCGAGTAGTTCGCCGAAATATTCCACCATGTCGTTACGTTCTGCTTCGCCATGTACCAATACATCTAAGTCTAATTTTTCTTGCTCACGTACAACGAATTCAATTTCTTTTTTCATTGCAGTTTCGTAATCAGCTAAGCTAAGTTCACCTTTTTTGAAGGCTGCACGAGCATGACGAATGGCTGTCGTTTGTGGGAAAGAACCAATATTCGTGGTTGGCAGAAGTGGTAAATTTAACCATGCATTTTGTAATTTAATGCGTTCCGCAAATGGCGATTTACGTTGATCGGCATTTTTCGGTAGATTTGCTAAGCGTTCTGCCACGCAAGTGCGGTGAATTTCACGCGAGTTTTTACGTGCATCCGCAGCTGCTTGAGATGCAGCTAATTCGGCTTGAACGGTTTCACGACCTTGTTCTAGTGCGGTCTTAATAATGCGTAATTCTTGAATTTTTTGTAACGTGAAAGCCAACCATTGATATAGTTCAGGTTTATTTGCTTGGAGTTGCGTTTCAACTTCTAAATCATAAGGTGTATGAAGGAGAGAGCAGCTTGGCGCAATCCACAAACGATCACCTAATTTCGCTTTTAATGGTTCAACCACATCTAACACTTGATTCAAGTTTGCCCGCCAAATATTACGGCCATCAATGATGCCTACAGATAAGATTTTGTCGTAATCTGCAAAGGCAGAAAGTTGTTCAGGTGCACGTACTAAATCAATATGTAAACCTGCAACAGGTAAGGCTTTTAACAAATCAGCATGTTCTGCCACAGAACCAAAATAAGTCGCAAGCAATAATTTCGCCTTCACTTGTTCAGCAAAAGTGGCGTAAATCGCTTTATAAGCAGCAATCCATTCTGCCGGTAAATCTAAGGTGAGAGCGGGTTCATCAATTTGAATATATTCCACGCCTTCCGCCGCTAATGCATTTAAAATTTCAACATAAACTGGCAGGAGTTTTGCTAATAAATCAAAGCGATTAAATGCAGCACCTTTTTCTTTCCCTAACCAAAGGAAAGTGAGTGGTCCAACGATTGTTGGCTTCACTTGATACTCAAGTGCTTTAGCTTCACGAATTTGAGCAACATAATGTGCTGGATTCGCTTTAAATTGTGTTTCTTTATGGAATTCTGGTACAAGATAGTGGTAGTTGGTATCGAACCATTTTGTCATTTCAATCGCAAATTGGGTTTTATTGCCACGAGCCAACTGGAAATATTGATCGAGTGTTAAGTTTTGGCTATCGAAACCAAAGCGAGCAGGAATTGCACCGGTTGCTACTTGTAAATCTAAAATGTGATCGTAAAGTGTGAAATCAGCCACCGCGACAAAATCGGCATTTGCCTTGGCTTGGTGTTGCCAGTTAAGTTCACGTAATCTTTTTGCAATATCTAATAAATCCGCTTCCGCAATTTCGCCACGCCAGTAACGCTCTTGAGCAAATTTAAGTTCACGCTTTGCGCCTACGCGCGGAAATCCTGCTAAATGAAATGTTGTCATAATTAATCCTTCTATTGTTTTTGTTTTGTTTAGACGTCTAAACGTCTGTTCGGTTATAGAATGCAATAGAAAAGAAGATTACACAACTTCATAATTTTCAGGTTTTAAATGAATTAAATTAATAAATAAAAAGACCGCACTTTAAAATTTCTAAAAAGTGCGGTCTTTTTTGTATGAGGTTTTATAGTGTTATAAAGCGGTGACGAAAGTAATTAAACCAAGTATGACACCAGGCGCATTTGCTAATGAAATAGGCAGATCGCGTTTTTCTTTTAGTAAACCATAAGCCACCCATAAACTACAGTTAATCATGGTGGCAAAAGGTTGTAACCAACCACCTTTTTGACCTGATAAATTTAGACCAATTTGTTGTAAGTAAGACACATACATACAAACTGAAGTAAATGTTGCGACATAGCCTAAAATGGTAATAAAACGTTGATTTGTCATTTGCTCTCCTAAGTTTAACAGAATAATCCGAAAGTAGATTATTAACCAAAAATTGATAATATATAAAAATTATACTACATAATTAATTGAAAGTCAATAAATGGCAAAATAGAGTAAAGATCGTTTCATTTTAGTTAAGGATAAAATGCATTTTATTAGGGGGGGAATAAAGAGATTAGGGAGAAAAAAGACAAAAAAATAACCGCACTTTAAAGCGCGGTTATTGAGAATTCTGAACAGTTCAGTTGAGATTATTCAACACCAACCATTACAGAAGTTGCTTTGATAATCGCATATGCTTCTTTACCAACTGCTAAACCTAATTCTTTTACTGCATCGATAGAGATGGTAGAAGAAATAATGTTACCGTTACCGATATCAATGTGTACGATAGCGTTCACAGAACCAGTTTCGATTGATTTTACAGTACCTTTAAGTTGGTTTCTTGCACTAATTTTCATAAAGCATTTCCTTATGTTGAGTTAAAAAAGAATGCGTATTATATAAACAAATTTTTCAAATGCAAATACTACTTAAGAGGTGATAAACCTTTCAAAATTTGCTCAGCATTTTCTTTGCTTAACGCATAACCATAATATTTTTTATAGAAAGCTTGTGTTTTTTCTACCATGTTTAAATCTTTAAATTGTTCAGGATGGAAGAGCTGAGCCGCCCAAAGAATTTGTAAGGCTTCTTCTGCACTATAGCGATCCCATGGGAACGTGCCGGTTGGGTTAGCATAAATACGATTATTTTTGACCGCACTTATTGATTGCCATGCTGGATCAGCTTTAATTTTTTCAATAGCCGCTTGTGCTTTATTGCCGCTGCTACCGATAATAATGACATCTGGATTCGCTTGAATAATGCTTTCTACGGTGACGGTCACCATATTGGCTTCATCAGGTAACACGCTTTTACCACCGGCTAATTTAATCCATTCACCAATCATCGATTTGCCACCATCAATCATCAATAAGTCAGAGCCTTTAGTGATATGTAACACCGTTGGGCGTTGTTCATCTTTGAGGCCTTTGAGACGATTTTCCACAAATTGAATATTGCCTTCTAATTCTTTGATATAGCTTTCTGCAATTTCAGGTGCTTTATCACCTAAAACATCAGCGGTAATACGCACGGTTTTCTTCAAACCATCAAAATCTTGGAAGCTCACTCGCACGCCTTTTAAGCCCGCTTGTTCCACTTCAGTTAACATGGATTTTTTCGAGAGCAATACTGCATCAGGTTTATGACTTAACAGTTCTTCCGTTTGAATGGTTTCACCGTTGGTTAATACCGGTACGTTTTTGATATTTGGATATACTTCGCTATACCAAGGATTGGCTGCGATAGATGTGGTTGTGCCTACCAGTTTATTGACACCGCCTAATAACAAGACGATTTGGTTATTCGCATGCCAAAGATCGGCAACACGTTGTACGTTATCCGGTAATTCAATTTTATTACCTTCAACATCCGTCACGATTTTTGCTTGCAAAGGCAGAGCAAAACAAGCTGCTAGGGAGAGGGCAATTAAGCCTTTTTTCAGAGAGTGTTTCAACATATAAATGTCCTTCTAGTGGGGTTATAAATGGGTAATCGCACAGATTTGTCGTTGCAGAGCAGGTACATCGACCAGGCGCAAATCTGTTTGATAAAGTGCTTTCAAGTTGGCTTCGGTAATGATTTCCGGTGCCAAACCTGTTTGTAATTTGCCGTGCTCGTTTAAGATGCTTACACGGCTATGGGACAGTGCGCTATGTAACAACATGGGATGATCGGGATTGTGTGTTGTCATGATAATGGTAAAGCCTTGCAGTGAGAGCTCTTTTATTAGGCTTAAGGTTTTAAACACATTGCCGTAATCTAATGCCGAAGTGGGTTCATCAAACAAAATCAATTGAGGTTGTTGCACTAAAATACGGGCAAGATTGACTAGTTGTTTTTCACCACCACTCATTTGCATATAAATTCTGTCAGCAAAATGGCTAATGCCGAGTTTCTTTAAGGCTTCATCAACTAATGCAAAATCAGCTTCACTTGGCTTATCAAGCACACCTAGATGCGCAGCACGACCGAGTACCACATAATCACGCACGCGATATTGATAGGTTTGTGGACTATGTTGCGAGACATAAGCAATTTTTTGAGCAATTTGCTTACTATTCATTTCGCTTAATTTGCAATTATCCAGCAAAATCTGACCGCTCTTTGGTTTCAAAAGCCCCGCGATACAGTTTAATAACGTTGATTTACCACGACCATTTGCACCAAGAATAGTCAGCAATTCGCCTTTTTGTAAGGTTAGATCAATACCATTGAGTAGCGAACGTTCAATATTGTGCCAGTAATACAGATTATCAATTTTCAGCATTAGTCCACCACCTTTTGTTTAATCAGAACCCAAGCAAAGAATGGCGCACCGATAAAACCAGTGAGAATGCCGAGTGGAATTTCTTGAATGTATAAATTGCGGGCGAGAGTGTCGATAACGAGCAAGAAAATCGCACCGATAAGTCCAGCTAGCGGTAAACTTTTGACATTGTTATCACCAATGAAAAGCCGCGCTAAATGCGGAATCACTAAACCAAGCCAACCAATTGTGCCGCTTAAACAAACCGATGATGCCGTCAGCAACGTAGCACAAACCACCATTAAACCTCGTTCTAATCGGATATTGGCTCCGATTAATTTTGCCTCACGATCACCTAATGAAAGCACATTGATACGCCAACGCATTAAAAATAAGCCAAGGGTGGTGAGTAAAATGATAGGAGAAAGGATAAGCAAGTTGTCGTAGTTAGATTTGGTTAGGCTACCTAATTGCCAATAAACGATATCAGCCAGCTGAGTTTCAGGATCAGCAAGATATTTCAATAGGCCTAATGTCGCCATCATAAAGCCCGAAACAATAATGCCAGAAAGCACTAAAACAATGGTGGAGTCGCGCTGAATTAGACGCGGTAAATTCATGGTGAGCAAGACGGCAATCAAACCACCGACAAAGGCAAAGGCTTGAATGCCCAGCATCCCCGAACCGATTAAAATCGCCAATGCCGCACCAACACAAGCGCCATTAGATACTCCTAAAATATCAGGTGAAACCAATGGATTACGGAAAATACCTTGATACACAACACCCGCAATAGCTAATGAAGCACCGACAAGTATGGCAGCAATCACACGAGGCAAACGAAGATTAAAAATAATGTTGTTTTGCACATCATTGACATTATTACCAATAAGACTTTGTACGACATTCTCAAGCGGAATCGCAAAGCGTCCCCAAGAGAGTGAACATAAAATGAGTCCAATAAGTAGGCAAAGCAAAAGGGGAAAGGTAAGGGAAGATTTGTTCATATACTTAAAATTCGTTGTTTTTATAAGTATATAGCGATTGTATTTTTTTGTATATAGCGAAATTTGAGTAAAAAAATAACCGCACTTTATCGCGCGGTTACATTATTCTATAAGCATTTAGCTGGTTTTGGCAGACCTGCCAGTTTGGTTGCTTGCTTAGCTGGTCCGTCAGGGAAGAGTCGTTGCAAATAGCGACTATTGCCTTTGTCGGCACCTAGTTTTTCTGACATGGCTTTTACCAGCATTCTAATCGCAGGAGAGGTGTTATATTCTTGATAGAAATCACGCACAAAATAAATCACTTCCCAGTGAGCGTCGGTCAGTTCTACATCTTCTAGCTGAGCAATGTGTTTTGCTACATCCTCATTCCAATCAGCAATATTAAGTAAATAGCCAAAGGCGTCGGTTTCAATTTGTTTTCCTTGTACGGTAATCATATTAATTCACTTCTTTAAAGCTGATCATTTCATTATCGGAATAGTCAGATGCATCTTCATCATCAAATTTCACTGGCTCGATTCGTTCTTCATCAAATGCGGTATCACCTTCTATGCCATCAAGTGATTGACCATGTTTAATACCTTTAAAATCGAAGAGTTTTGGGTCACATAAGTGTGACAACGTAATGTTTTGCATGGCACTAAACATAGTTTCTAAGCGTCCAGGATATTGACGGTCCCAAGTATTCAGCATTTCTTTTACTACTTGACGTTGTAAATTAGGTTGAGAACCACATAAATTACAAGGAATAATTGGGAATTCTTTGGCTACGGCATATTTTTCAATATCTTTTTCTTTACAATAAGCCAATGGACGAATCACTATTTGCTTGCCGTCATCTGAAATTAATTTCGGTGGCATCGATTTTAGTTTCCCACCGTAGAACATATTCAGAAACAGGGTAGCCAACATATCATCACGATGGTGTCCAAGTGCAATTTTGGTTGCACCAAGTTCGGTTGCTGTACGGTATAAAATACCACGACGTAGGCGAGAGCAGAGAGAGCACGTTGTTTTACCTTCTGGGATTTTCTCTTTTACGATGCCATAAGTATTTTCTTCAACGATTTTATAATCCACACCAATACTTTGCAGATATTCAGGTAAAACATGCTCAGGAAAACCTGGTTGCTTTTGGTCTAAATTAACTGCAACGATATCAAATTTAATCGGTGCGCTTTGTTGTAAATTCAACAAAATATCGAGAAGCGTATAGCTGTCTTTACCACCAGAAAGACAAACCATCACTTTATCACCATCTTCAATCATGCCAAAATCAGCAATTGCATTGCCTACATTACGACGAAGGCGTTTTTGCAATTTATTGAAATTATAAGTCTGTTTTTTATCTTGGTTTTGTTCTGTCATATTGATTTACTTTAGCTAATAAAAAAGCCCTGAATAACTTCAGAGCTTATAAATTCTGTGGTGCCTAGGGTCAGTTTCTTTCTACATTGATTTTGAAAGAGATTTTTGACTTTTGGCGTAATTTTGGCGTAGTTGCTCTAAAACGGATTGAATAAAATATCCTTGTTTTGAGCATTATATCATAGAAGTGAATTGTGCCAATGGTGGGAAATTTGAAAGGTTATTTAATTCGCTTGGCGTTAATTCTACACCAGCGAATAACTTCACCAGCTATCCATCTTGGGTGCGATTTTTCTTTTAATCTTACACCTTTTGGAAAGTTAAGCTGTTTTACGA
>JABZOY010000048.1:0-11685 GCA_015255025.1 Haemophilus sp. | reverse complement strand
TACGCCCGCGTTGATCATGTCGCGCATTGAAACTTGTGCCATAATATTTTCCTTTTGTTGGGGTTAAGCCTCCACATATCAGCTAATCGACCGTTTGGCACCCCGATTAAGCCTTAATGATATGTGTGTGTTGTTAATAATTAAAAACGCTGCTTTTGAAACCCAAAAACAGCGGTGCGATTTATACCATAAAGTGCGGTCAAAAACCAGTTTATTTTGTTAAATTCATCACTTTTCTTGCTTTAATAAACAATAAAGGGGGACGATGCCGCAAATCTTTAAATTCATCATGCCATTGTGGCTGCTCGGCTAACATGGGTTCAGCCATTTGTTCAATTTGAAAACCTACAGCAATTAAATCATTAATAATCGTTGCCGTCGTGCGGTGATAGGTTTTAAAAGGTTGTTGAAACCAATTCCGCTCTCTCAATCCTTCATCACGGTAATGATTTAAACGATAAGCGACTTGCTGTTTTCTCTCATTTTTTTCCCAGCGCTCCCCTTCTTTATGGCAAGTGGTAATCGGATGCTCTTGGGAAAAAACTAATGTACCATTAGGCTTAAGTTTATTGGCAATCAAAGATAATAAAGCGGGAAAATCCTCAATATAATGAAAAGCAAAAGAGCTGGTAATGATATCAAAATCACTTTCTGGCAATTCCGTTAGTTTTTCCATCGGTAACTGATATAACGAAAAACGTCCTGAAAATTGACCGCACTTTTGTAGATCTTGTTCAGCTTGTTCTAGCATTTTAGCTGAAAGATCTGTTCCTACGACTCTCTCCGCATTGCGTTCTAAATAGCGTTGTAAGTGTCCGCCCGTTCCACAACCTAGATCGAGCAATTTTTTCCCTTGTAAATCAGGTAACAGGGAAAGCATAGTCGGCTTTTCCACTATTTCATTGAGGCTGATTGGGTTAGATCGCAGTTTTTGATAAAGCGCAAAGAAGTTTTCTTTATCGTAAACGCTCGTTTGGTTACTCATCTCGTTTCCTATGTAAAATTAAAAAGGGCGTATTCGATACGCCCCTACAATATAACGCGAAAACTTATCCTGCGAAACTTGCAAACCATCCTAAGTTTGCGCCTACTTGTGCCACAATATTTAACACACCGAATAAGATCACAAAGCCAATCATAAAATTACCACCATACACTTTATAAGTTGCATTTGGGAATTTTTGACGACTTGCTTTAGCAAGTAGTGCCGGCACGATTGCTGCCCAAATTGTTGCGGCTAATCCAGCATAACCAATGGCAATCACAAAACCATAAGGAAATTGTAAACTTAACAATAGTGGAGGTAAGAACGTCACCAATGTGGTTTTTGTTCTGCCTAATAAGCTGTCATCAAATTTAAATAAGTCGGCAATATAGTCAAATAAACCTAAAGTCACCCCTAAGAATGAGGTTGCAATAGCCATATAAGCAAAGAAATTCAACACAACTGCAATGTATTCCACTTCAATATATTTGTGTAATGCTTCTAATAATGCCGATACATCGCCGCCTTTTTCAATTACGGGTGCGAATTCTGTACGTGGTAAATTACCTTGCACCGCAAGCTGCCATAAGATGTAAATCACTAAGGCTAAGCCTGTACCTATAAAGATCGATTTCATTACACGACTACCATCGCGATCGTAATATTTGACGAGACTCGGTACATTTCCGTGGAAACCAAAGGACACTAAACAAACTGGAAGTGCGGTCAATAAATAAGGTAAATAAGTTTGCTCACCTTCTGCAATACTATTGAATAACACCTCTGTTTTCACCGAACTCAATAAACCTGCGGTAGAAAGGAAAAAAGCGACTACCATTCCAACAATCAATACAGTGGTGAAACGATCTACAGCTTTAGTAGAAAGCCATACGAAAGCCGCAAGAATAAAACAGAAAATTAAGGAACCGGAAGTACGTCCAATATCGACCGCACTTTCAGCAGAACCAAAAGCTTGATTAAGCAAATTTTGTGTAATCCCACCGCCAGAAGTGATGTAGGCATAAGTCAAAATATACAACACAAAAGCAACAGAAAGACCATTGATAATATTCCAACCTTTACCTAACAAATCTTTTACGATGGTGTCAAAGCTTGAGCCGGTAGGATAATGTAAGTTGGCTTCTAAGATCATCAAACCTGATGTGGTCATACAAAACCAAGTGTAAACTAAAGCCAGAATAGAGCCGATAAACCATACACCCGCCGTCGAAGTTGGATTAGCGAGCATACCAGCACCAATCGCAGTACCCGCAATAATCATGGCGCCGCCTAATAAAGAAGGAGATTTTTTTATTGTCATCGTTAAGTCCTAAAATAAAAATTTGCACTATTATAGTAGTGCAAATTTAAAAGACAATCTTTTTGTATCGACAAAACGCAATAAATTCATATAATCTGCCATCTCAACAAAAGGATAATTTATGAAAAAACAACTCAAAAGTTTTGCTTTTGCTGTATTAGCAGGGGCGGTTATCACGTCTTGTGCGGATTCTGCCTCAATCAATCAAGAAGCAGCAAGCAGCTATACACAAGAAATGGGGAAAATCCGCTCACAAGGTGCGATTGATACCACATCAAATACCGCAAGACGTATTCATCATGTCTTTAACAAAATGGTGCCTTATGCAAACCAAGCGAATGAAACTGGCTTAAAGTTTAATTGGCAAATCAATGTCATTAAATCTAAAGAGCTCAATGCTTGGGCAATGCCTGGCGGGAAAATGGCTTTCTACACAGGTTTAGTAGATACCTTACAACTAAACGACAATGAAATTGCCGTTGTAATGGGACATGAAATGGCACACGCCTTAAAAGAACATGGTAAAGCCAAAGCCAACTTCGGCACCATGAGTGCGATTGCTGGTGCTATTGGAGGGACAGCGCTCTCTGTTGTCGTTGGAGCCGATGTGACTGATTTAGTGACACTTACTAAAGACTTTGCTTTAGATAAGCCTTACTCGCGTAGCGCTGAAACTGAAGCCGATGAAGTGGGTCTCATGTTAATGGCTCGCTCGGGTTATAATCCACAAGTCGCGCCTGGCTTATGGCAAAAAATGGCTAAAGCCTCTGGTGGTTCTAAAGGCGCACTTGATGTGTTAGCTTCTACTCACCCGAGTGATGAATCCCGTCAAGAAAACTTACAACGCTTATTACCAGAAGCAATGGAGCTTTATAAAGCGGCAAAAAATAAAAATGGCTAACTAAAATAGTCAAAAAATTGACCGCACTTTACAAATAAAAAGCGAACATGATGTTCGCTTTTTTAATCTCTCAAAGAAAACCGCACTTGAAAAATCAAAGTGCGGTTTGTTTTTATCGTATTTTCAATTAATGTTGTTCGTTAATGTGACCTTCAATTGGTTTCACATTTTCATCAAACACTGGTAACGGTTTGTGTTCGCTTGCAATGTATGAATAAATCACTGGTAACACGAACAAGGTAAACAATGTACCGATAGCCAAACCTGCCACGATAACGATACCAATACTGAAACGAGATACCGCACCAGCACCTGTTGCATAAAGCAACGGTACAAGACCTGCAATCATCGCTGCGGTAGTCATCAAAATTGGACGTAAACGTACTTTAGCCGCTTCGGTGATCGCTTCAATACGCGTTTTACCGTGGTTTAACTGCTCTTCTTTCGCTACTTCACACATCAAAATACCGTGTTTCGTAATAAGACCAACCAGGGTAATCAAACCCACTTGTGAGTAGATATTGAGTGTCGTTCCAGCAATCCCTACAAATCCAAAGGCATTTAAGGCTAACAATGCGCCACTCACGGCTAAGGGTACGGAAATCATAATCACGATTGGATCGCGAATTGATTCAAACTGAATCGCCAAGACTAAGAAAATAATCACTACCGCAAGTAAGAACGTTACAGCAAGTGCATTACCCTCTTGTACTAACTGACGTGCCTCACCTTTAAAGTCATAGTTGTAACCCTGTGGCAAGGTATTTTTCGCATTGTCTTGTAACCATTGGACTGCATCACCAATTGAAGTACCCGGCATTGGTACTGCACTGATTACCGCTGAGTTTAACTGGCTAAAACGAGGCAATGTACTTGGTTGTGGTTCCAATGTAGCCGTCACCAAGCTGCTTAATGGAACAGAGGTACCATTTGCTGCGGTGATGTAATACTTATTAAAACTTTCCGGTGATAAACGATTGTCACGTTTTACCTGGGAAATAATTTTATAAGCACGTCCATCAATATCCACACGCTCAATGGTTGCGGCAGATAAGAAGCTACCTAACGTACGGCTAATTTGTTGCATTGTAATGCCGTAAGTCCCCGCTTTTTCACGGTCAATCTTAATACGCATTTGAGCGGTATCAAATTTAAGATCGAGATTGGTATAAACGAACTTACTGGATTTTTGCATATCCTCTAAGAATTTACCTGCCACATTTGCTAAATCACTATAGTCTTGTGACGTACTAATCACGAAGCCAATTGGAGGACCTTGCTCCCCTGTATCAATTTCTGGGAACGAGAAGCCTTGTACAGATACTTCAGGAATTGATTTCGCTTTCGCATTTAATTCATTTAAGATCTCAGTTTGGCTTTTTGAACGCTCTTTCCAGTCTTTTAACGTAATGACGTTTAAAGATTGGTTAGAAGTTGGTGCGCCTGAAATTGTCATAGCAAACTGCACTTCTGGCGTATTGGTTAAAATCTCTTGATAAGGTGCCATCGCATTTTGCACATAATCTACGTTTACGTTAGACGGTGCTGAACCAATCGCTAAAAATGCCCCTTTATCTTCTGCTGGTGTTAATTCACTCGAAAGCGATTTAAACAACACGGGTAAGGTGGCAAAGATAATCGCCGCAAACATCAACATACATTTACGATTAACCATCACCAAATCAAGGACATACGCATAAGCTGCATTTACTTTGCTTAGTGTATGCTCTACTCGTTGCTCTAATTTACTTGGCTCCGCATTCGATTTCAGTAACTTGCTGGTCATCATTGGTGAAAGTGTTAATGCCACGATACCTGAAATAAATACCGCTCCTGCAAGGGTTAAGGCGAACTCTTTAAACAATGTACCCGTAATCCCCCCCATTAACGCCATTGGAGAATATACTGCAATCAAGGCAATGGTCATGGAAATAACCGGAACGGCAATTTCACGCGTACCAATAATCGCCGCACGGAATGGCGTTTCACCTAACTTAATGTGGCGGTCTACGTTTTCCAATACTACAATCGCATCATCCACCACCAAACCGATGGCTAGAACCAATGCTAGCAACGTCATCAAGTTAATGGAGAAATCAAATGATTGAAGCAACATGATTACCCCAATTAATGAAATCGGAATAGTGATAACCGGGATTAACATCGCGCGGAATGAACCAATAAACATGGTAATCACCACCAACACGATTATCGTTGCCTCAACAATCGTTTTGATTACTTCATTAATTGAGTTATTAATCGCAATTGTACGGTCATATAAGATGTCAGATTCAATAGCATCCGGCAGATTATTTTTAATACTGTCATATAGCGGACGCACTTTCGCAGCTACCGTTAATGGGTTTGCTGACGAAGTTGGATTAATCGCTAATACAACGGAATCTGCGCCATTCGCTACCGCACGTGAGCTATCGCTTGATTTATTTAATTCAATATCAGCGATATCGCGTAAACGTACTAACTTATCACCGTTTGATGTCACAATTAAGTTGCTTAATTCTTCAACCGATTTTGTCGTGGTTTCTACTTTGTTTTTATAGGTGACAAAATAGCCATTATCATTACCTGCTGCTGTTTGAATGTTATTCGCTGATAATGCGGACATCACTTGTGTGGCAGAAAGGTTTTGAGCCGCCATTTTTTCTGGATCTAACCAAATACGAAGTGCGTACTCTGATGCGCCAAAAATATCTACACTTGCCACACCTTCTACGGTAAAGAATTGTGGTTTCACTACGCGTTGAATATAGTCAGTCACTTGGCTTGCATCAAGTTTGTTAGAACGGAAACTAATATACATAATCCCCGAACCACCGGTTGATGAAGAAATCGTTGGATCTTCAATACCACTTGGTAATTCAGAACGAACTGAGTTAACTTTAGCTAAAACATCTGCCAAGGCCGCATTCGGATCCGTATTTAATTTCATTTTTACGGTGACAGTTGACGTACTTGGGCTAGAGCTTGAAGACATATAGTCCACATTATCTGCTTGCGCTACCGCCTCTTCAATTTTGGAAGTAACAAACGCTTGAATTAAGTTCGCATCCGCCCCTGGATATGCAGTGGTCACCGTAATCACCGTCGTAGTCATTTTCGGATATTCGCGCACAGCCAATTTCGAGATCGCTTGTAAACCTAAAATAATGATTAACAAGCTAATCGAAACCGCCAAAACAGGGCGACGAATAAATATATCGGTAAATCTCATTCGCTTTTCCTAATTAAAGATTCGTTTTATTTGCAGGTTGTTCTGTACCCACGCCCGCTTTATCTGCAACAGAAACTAATGCACCATTACTTAAGTTTTGCTGACCACCAGTCACAATTTTATCGCCAACTTTGACTTCATCGCCTTTTAATTGGGCATAAATGCCTTGACGATCTTTCGTAAATACAGTGATTGATTTTGCACGGTACATATTCGCTGCTTTCTCTGCGCCGCCTAATTTCTCAATATCTTCATCGGAAAGTGCGGTCAAAATATAAAGCGATTCGCCATACATGTTGTAGCTCACCGCTACTTGCGGCACGACGATTTGGTTATGTTCAGTTGGTAACGCGACATTTAATCGAGTAAACATACCGGATAATAATTTTGCACCATCTTCTGGCTCAAATGTTGCTTGAACATCAACTAAACCCGTTGAAGAATTAATTGCTGGCTCAATTGCAGTCACCTTAGCAGCAAATGTTTCACCTTTACGCGCATCTGCCGTAGCTGTTACTTTTTGACCAATATGCAATTTATCTAATAGGTTTTGAGCAATCGCAAAATCGACTTTCATTGAAGAACGATCTTCCACACGCACAATTTCAGTACCGTTTGAAACATACTGACCAACATTCACTTTCACGATACCGGCTTTACCATCAAATGGCGCGACGATTTGGCGACGCTCAATGGTTGCTTTTAATGACTCAATATTTGCCGCTTGTGCTTCATAAGCTGATTTTGCGTTATCTAATTCTTGACGAGAAACGGCACCGCTGCCTGCAAGGTTTGCATAACGTTGATAAGTTTGACGTAATGACACCACTTGAGCTTGAGCCGCTTGTAAGCTTGCACGCTCAACGGAACTATCTAACTCAACTAACAAATCACCCTTTTTCACGCTTTGGCCATTTTGCACGAGCACTTTAGACACCGTTCCTGCACTTTGAGCGCTTAACATTGCCCCTTGATTCGGACGAACAAGACCTGTCGTTTCAATGATTGGCGTCCATTCTGAAGCCTTAACTGTCATTGCAGTCACAGGAGAGGCTGTTTCTGGTTTATTTGCTAAGAAATCAGCAATGCCTTTTGCCTTCATTTGATTAAGGAAAATCATTGCTGCAAAAATTAACACAAATACGCCTAACGCTAATTTCAAAAAGAAAACGTGTGAACGCTTTGGTTTATCAGTTTGAGTTATACTCATTTGGAAAACTCCATTAAGACAATAAAATGACTATTTCTGAATTGCACGCCAAGAGCGTTCAATGACAGATTCTAATACCACATCGGTAACCGCTATACCGAGAAATTTGTTATCTGAGGCTAAAACTATTGCAGTATCTAGACTCAGCAAAAATAAAATTCGAGGTTCTAAATTAGCTAACACATTTGCTGCTTGTCCATTGAGACAAAACTGATCCCAGCACGAATGCTCCATTTCTTTGCAGGTTTCAATAAACTCCAGCAAAGATTTATACTGGTTCATATTTGACAAAACCGTTGGATTTTCTTGAAGAAAATGCCAAATATTCCACCACATTTTTCTGTATTGTTCGAAAAAAGGTTGATTTTCATCAAAACCTTCTTCAATCGCCATAACAAACTTATTGAACACTCGACGAGCAAATTGTGCTAATAACTCGTCTTTACTCTTAAAATAAAGATAAATCGTGCCAGCTGCGATGCCTGCTTCCTTGGCTAACTTATGCATAGAAAGATGATGTAATCCTTCTTTTGCCATAAGACAATCTGTTGCATCAAAGATCTGCTCACTGACATCAAGCTTCGTTTTAGAGGCTTTTACTTGTCGCATAATAAAAAATTAAATTCTTAGGGTTATATATGAGAAAGGTCATTTAAGACGAATACTTAAAATGAATGAACGTTCATTTTATTGATTTTTCGTTTTTTGGCAAGTGAAAATATAAAAAAAGTGCGGTTATTTTTAACCGCACTTTTAAATTCTGAATTACATTCCAATCACAACGCAACTCGCTACTGATTTTGCTTTATCTTGTGCTGCTGTTGCTGCATCTCGACTACCAAATGGTCCTACACGTACGCGGTTCCATTCTTCACTTGTCGCAATTTGTGCATTTACGCCAGCCATCGCTAGACGACCTTGTAAGCTTTCTGCTTGCGCACGATTTTTAAATGCCCCACATTGTAAACCAAATTTTTTGCCACCAGCCTGTACTTGTTGTTCAGCGGGTTTCGGTTCTGCTTTTTTTGGTTGCTCTGTTTTAGCCGGTTCTGTTTTTACAGGTTCCGCTTTTACCACTTCCGCTTTTTTAGGTTGTTCAGGCTTTTTAACTGGCTCAGGCTTTTTCGCTTCTGGTTTTGCTGTTTGCTGAGCTGGCTGAGCTTGAGCTGTCTGTGCAGGTTGAGCTTGCTGTGCTTGAGCAGCCGCTTTTTCTGCATTCGCCGCTTCTTGCTCTTTACGTTGAGCTTCTAACTTTTTCGCTTCTTCTGCTGCCTTTTGCTCTTTTTCCATTTGAATCAGCACTTGACGCTGTTCTTCCGTCAAACGCATATTTTTTTCAACAGAAGAAGGATTATTATCCACTGGCACCGTACGAGTTTCTAATTCTTTAATATAGTGCCACACCTCTTCTGGGCGATTTGGTAACACACTTTTCGGTTGCGGTTTTTCCGGCTGAACATTTGTCGTCACTACTGGTGCTGGTGTTTTACTTTTTAAGAAGTAAAGCCCTAACCCAAAACCTAATACCGCCACCAATGCAAGAAGAATTAAGGTATTGCGATTAAAACTTTTCTTTGCTTTCTTTTTATTATTTTTTGAGCCGCTTCGACCGGCAAAATCTCGATGAGCCACGATAAAATCCTAAAATATTCGATAAATTAAACTTAGAGTATAAAAAACGCTTAATTCTACTGAAAAACTGTGCATTTTTCTAGGGAATTTTTGCTAACTCAAATCCAATGGATCTACGTCTAAAATCAACCGTACTTGAGAAGATTTTATCAGCTCTGGTGAATATCGACTTAATGCCGCCTGTAATTGTTTCCGAGACGCATGCTGTAATAATAACTGCCAACGATACTGACCCGCTTTTTTGCTGAACGGTGCGGGAATTGGCCCCAACACTTGCAAACCTTCAATTTTTTGTTCATAGAAGAAAGACGCCAATTGCGACAATGCATTTTCCGCCTCTTCAGAATGACGACATTGAGCTTTAAACAAGGCTTGGAAACTAAATGGAGGCAAGCCCATATTATGCCGCAACTTCAAGGTTTCTTCTGCAAAAGCTTGGTAACCCTTTTCAAGCAAGGTGGTTAATAACGGATGATCCGGATAGTGCGTCTGCAAAACCACTTCACCCTGTTTCTCCGCTCTGCCTGAGCGACCAGCCACTTGTACATAAAGCTGCGCCAAACGTTCTTCGGCTCTAAAATCAAGGGAAAACAAGGCATTATCCACATTCACTAACGCAACCAAGGTGACATTCGGGAAATGGTGTCCTTTGGCTAACATTTGTGTGCCAATTAAAATCTGACTTTTACCTTGCTGAATATCCTCTAAATAACCTTCAAGCTTACCTTTTCGCGCAGTGCTATCACGATCGATACGAGCAATATTATATTGAGGAAAACGTGCTTTTAAGGTTTCTTCTAGCTGCTCTGTACCTAATCCCGTGGTCACTAAATGCGTTGAACCGCAATGGCCACACTGCATCGGCACTGTTTTTTGCGCACCACAATGATGGCAGCGTAAAACGCGCTGATGTTGGTGATAAGTATAAGGTTTTTCGCAATGATGACATTCATCAATCCAACCACATTCATGGCATAACAACACGGGAGCGAATCCACGTCGATTAAGGAACAAAAATACTTGGTTGCCTTTTTCTAAGTGTTCTTGCATACGTTGCAATAGCGGTTCGGATAATCCGTTTTGAATTCGTTGATGTTTTAAATCAATCACAAACTGGCGAAGTGCGGTCGAATTTCCGGCTCTTTTTGATAAGACCAAATGATGATATTTACCATTTTGTACGTTATTCACACTTTCCAAACTTGGTGTGGCAGAACCTAATAAGATAGGGATATTGAGCTTTTGCGCTAAAACAATGCCTAAATCTCTTGCATGATAACGCCAACCATCTTGCTGTTTAAACGAGCCGTCATGCTCTTCATCTAAAATGATTAAGCCGAGATCTGAAAACTGGGTGAAGAGCGCTGATCTCGTCCCTATCACGATTGCACTCTGCCCGGTTCTTGCTCGCTCCCAAACATTTAAGCGCTGAGTATCGTTCAAGTTGGAATGCAATACATCAATTTCCACATTAAAGCGAGCTTTGAACCGTCTCACTGTCTGAGGGGTAAGCCCAATTTCAGGAACAAGCACTAAAACCTGTTTGCCTTTCTTTAAGATTTCTTCAATATATTGCAGATAGATTTCAGTCTTACCCGAACCGGTCACGCCCTCTAACAACCACACATTAAAGCCTTCTTGGAAAAGCAACTGACTAAATGCAAGGGCTTGTTGCTTGTTTAAGATCAATCGGTTATCAAGATTAACTAAAGGATTATCCCCAAGAGCTTGTTGCCAACTTTTTTGTTCACTAGGCACAATAATCTCTTCTACATAATCTTTGCCTTTAAGCGCTGACCAAATTGCCAAACTGATTTCATTGTTACCTTTTTCTAAATCTTGCATTAGCAATAAATTTAAGGCTTCAATTTGTTTTTTAGCGCGTTTTAGCTCGCCTGATTCTAATGCTTGTTTTCCAAGTTCCGTAATACGCCAAAAAGTGCGGTCATTTTTAACCGCACTTTCACCATTGCGGAGTTTGACTGGCAACGCTTGAAACAACACATCGCCTAAGGCAGCGCGATAATAATTAGCCGACCAAGCTAACCAATCCCAAGTTGTGGAATTAAAGAGAGATTCTGTATCAAGCACATCAATAATCGGTTTTAGCTTCTCTTTTGCGACATCCGAAGAAGCGGGCAAATCCACCACGATCCCGACTCGTTTTTGCGAACCAAAAGGCACCAACACTCGTCCACCAACAATTGGCGTCAAGTCGGGCGAATAGAGATAATCAAAAAATCGGGGGAGCGGTACGGCTAATGCAACTCGGACAATATTCATAACAAAAAACAATTAAAAATTTTCGCTATTATACGGGAATTAGGTGGAAAAATCCCACAACCTTGCCTTTTAGTGTATAATCGCCGCCAATTTTAATTGAGCGAATAAATACCATGACAGA
>JABZOY010000047.1:0-11771 GCA_015255025.1 Haemophilus sp. | reverse complement strand
GTTACGCATGGTTAATTGACCAATACGATCGATTGGATCAAATGGCGCATTTTCCACTTTTTCCATACTTAAACGTTCAGCCGCATAAGTTAAGTTTGGTGATTCAGTATTTAAGATTGAATAGTCATTACCACGACGAAGTTCTAATGTCACTTCACCAGTCACCGCACGAGCGACCCAACGTTGTGCTGTTTCACGTAACATTAACGCTTGTGGATCAAACCAACGACCTTGGTATAACAAACGGCCTAAACGTAAACCGTTGATACGATATTGTTCAATAGTATCTTCATTATGAATACCCGTTACTAAACGTTCATAAGCGATATGGAATAATGCCATTCCCGGTGCTTCATAAATACCACGTGATTTTGCTTCAATAATACGGTTTTCAATTTGGTCTGACATGCCTAAACCATGGCGACCACCAATGCGGTTTGCTTCTAAGAAAAGCTCTACTACGTTATCAAATGTTTTACCATTTAATGCAACCGGCACCCCTTCTTCAAAGCGAACAGTTACTACTTCTGGTTTCACTTCAACATTTTCATCCCAGAATGCCACGCCCATAATTGGTTTCACAATTTTGATGCCTGTGCTTAATTCTTCTAAATCTTTCGCTTCGTGTGTTGCACCTAGCATATTAGAGTCAGTTGAATAGGCTTTTTCTACCGACATTTTGTAGTCAAAACCATTTGCGATTAAGAATTGTGACATTTCAAAACGACCGCCCAACTCATCGATGAATTGTTGATCTAGCCATGGTTTGTAAATTTTTAAATTTGGGTTGGTTAATAAACCATAACGATAAAAACGCTCAATATCGTTACCTTTGAAAGTTGAACCATCACCCCAGATATTCACATCATCTTCTTTCATGGCTGCAACAAGCATCGTACCTGTTACCGCACGGCCAAGTGGTGTGGTATTGAAATAGGTTGCTCCACCAGTAGAAATATGGAATGCACCACATTGAATAGCCGCAATCCCTTCATGGGCTAACTGCGCACGACAATCCACTAAACGAGCATTTTCCGCACCATATTCCATTGCTTTTCTGGGAATTGCATTGTAATCATCTTCATCTGGTTGACCTAAGTTTGCTGTATAAGCATAAGGTACTGCACCTTTTTGACGCATCCAAAGTAATGCCGCACTGGTATCTAGCCCGCCTGAAAAAGCGATACCAACTTTTTGACCTTTAGGTAAATGTTGCAGAATCGTATTTGACATATTTTATTTCCTTCATTGTGGTTATGGTGAGTGAGTCTTTAAAAAGTGCGGTCAAAAATCACTGCGCTTTTCTAACATATCATCGGGATTTGGATAACGATAAGCGAAGCCTAAATCTCGACAAATTTTATCTGCCATAATGATTCGTTTCGGATCCGAATCACTACATTCAAATTGTGGTATGGATAAATCATAAAATACCGCTGCTTTTGTGTAATATTCTGCTCGAGTAGGATGAATTGGAGCACAAAGATGGTAAGTTCGTAATCCATTTGAATTCATGAGTAAGGCAGTAATAGCTTGAATGCAATCCTCTAGATACACCAAATTAACAGGCGAATAGCCCTGTTTTAAATTGTGTTTTCCTGCTAAGAATTTAACCGGATGGCGTTGTTTACCAATTAATCCTGCAAGTCGAAGAATATCGCAATGCAATATTCCTGATTGGAACAAGTACTGTTCTGCTTGTATCAGTGTTTTGCCCATTTCTGTTTCAGCTGAAAGTTGAGAACTTTCATCAAATTGCCCCGAAATATCAGGAAAAACAGAAGTTGAACTGGTAAAAAGTATATGTTGTACACCTTGTTTCTTGGCTTGATTGGCTAAAAAAGCAAGATATTCACAATACTGTTGAGAAGAAAAACGGCTAGGTGGTAGGGTGATAATGAGAGCATCTACATTAAAAAGAGGGCGAATATGGTCTGGTAAACGTTTCATTTCGTCAGAAAGCGAAAAAGGATAAGTTTCAATGCCTAGCTGATGCAATTTCTGAGCATCATCAGGGGATTGTTTTGAGCCTTTTACACACCAACCAAGCTCTTTTAAGTGCAGCGCCAGCGGTAAGCCTAGCCAACCTAAACCAACTATCGCAACAGATTTCATACTCTTTTATTCACAATATTTTATCCATAAAAATCCCTGCTATTCTAAAGCATAGCAGGGAGTTTGTTAATGTTATTTTGTTAATAAATCCAACGCCTCTTGATATTTAGCCACTGTTTTTTCAATCACTTCTTTTGGTACTTTCGGTGCTGGCGGTTGTTTATTCCAACCACTTTGTTCTAACCAATCTCGTACAAATTGCTTATCAAATGACGGTGGATTTGTTCCTTCTTTATAAGTATCAACTGACCAAAAACGGCTAGAATCCGGTGTTAATACCTCATCCATTAAAGTGAGCGTACCATTTTCATCTAAACCAAATTCAAATTTAGTATCACAAATAATAATGCCTTTAGTCAGCGCATATTTGGCAGCCTCAGTATAAAGTGCAATCGCTTTTTCTCTGACTTGTGCCGCTAACTCTGCGCCAATTGCTTTTTCACATTCTTCATAGCTAATATTGATATCGTGATTGCCCACTTCTTCTTTGCTTGATGGTGTGAAAATCGGCTCTGGTAATTTACTTGCCTCAACTAATCCTTCCGGTAATTTCAAACCACAAATGGTGCCCGTTTGCTTATAATCTTTTAGCCCGCTACCTGTTAAATAACCACGTACGATGGATTCAATTTTTATTGGTTTCAAACGCTTACATACCACTGCTCGATCTTTCACTAAATCAGCTTCTTCTTTTACTAACACATCATAAACTGAATCGCCAGTAAAATGATTCGGCATAATATGGGCTAACTTATTGAACCAGAAATTGGAAATTTGAGTCAGAATCTCACCTTTGCGTGGGATAGGATCATCTAAAATCACATCAAATGCAGACAAACGGTCACTGGCTACCATTAACATCCGTTTATCATCGATCTCATAAAGATCACGCACTTTTCCCGAATAGATTTTTTTTAGACTAAGTTGTGTCATTGCTTGCACCTTTAATTATAAGAATAAAAAATCGGTGGATATTGTACCGCACTTTTGGCGCAAACGTTTGCTTTTTTTTCATTTCAATAAGAGTTTTTTCTTAAACTATATGATTTAAGAATAAATACATCCATTGTTCTCATAAACGACAGTTTAAGTTGTTTAGCTATTCAACCTGATACTAATTTTACATAAATTTACATTTAACTATATTGAAAACAAAAGTAATAATTCTATAATCTCAAAAATTTTTTTACTTTTATATAACCGAACCAACCGTGCAATTCAGCAATATAAACTATTATAAAACTTGCTGAAGAGGACAAAACAAATGACAAGTAAACATGAAAAGCTGGCCGAGCGTTTAGCTTCAATCCTTATTGAGCTAAATACGTACGGTATGGTTGATATTAAGGCGCTCGTCGATCGCTTTAATATTGGGGAACGTACTTTACAAAAAGACCTTAATGAACGTCTTGCTTTCCTTAATTGGGAAAAGTCAGGACCGCGCTACTACTCTCTTAACCGAAATCAACTCGGTATTTTCAATCAAGATGATATTAACCGCTTTGCTCATTTTGCTAGCATACAAGATTTATTTCCGAAATTAGATCGTGAATTTTTTCAAAATAGCTTAAACGAAAGCATTAAAGTCAATGGTTTGCAATATGAATCTATCCACCATAGACAAACTGAATTTAAACAACTACAACAAGCCATTAAAAATCATCAAATCATTTCTTTTCATTATAGAAAATATAATCAAGAAACCGGCCAAAGAATCGTTGAACCTTACCTGCTAGTTAATAGAAATGGAATCTGGTATCTCATTGCTTTAGAAAATGGTAAAGAAAAAACTTTTTGCTTCAATCAAATCAGTTTTTTAAACATAACAAAGCAAATCTTTACACCTAATGAAAATTTGCTTGCTGAAATCAAGAAAAGTGACAGCATTTCTCATGGTAATCAATTAGATGAAGTTATTATTAAAGTAAATGCCCAAGTCGCTCACTATTTCACTCAGCGCGCCTTATTACCAAATCAAGAAATTATTCGACACATTGAAAATGGCGAACTTCTCATCTCCTGTAAAAATATTCATGAAATGGAGATTATTCCCACCGTGCAATACTGGCTCCCTCATTTAGTGATAATCAGTCCCACTAATCTACAAGAAAAAATGATTGATAAATTAAAAGCATACATAAGTGCGGTCAGAATCTAAGGAGATTTTTTATGAAAGCTTATATGAAGAAAAAAATAACGCTAAAAGAATTCAAAAATCGTCAAGAAAAAATGAGTACAGATTTAGGGCAACTCTTTTCTCGTAAAGAGAAAAAAGAAATGAAAAAAGAGATGATAAAACTCAAACGAAAAAATAAATTCCTCGAGAAAAACCGCATGATTTCAGCTGCCAAATTGAGAAACATGATAGAAAAATTAAAAGAACTTGATTTAGATAATGAAATTAGCATTTTCTAGAATAAATCAAGACTTAAAAATCTATCGAAAAAAACAATAAAACAGGCATTTAGTTATGATTCCACCATATATTATCCAAACTACCATATCATCTACTTTCGATAAATTAAAGGAAGATGAAAATAAAAATTTATTTGAAATAATAGTAGTAGCAACAATGAGTGCAGGTAAATCTACCGTAATTAATGCGCTTATTGGAAAAGAATTATTACATTCTGCCAATGAGGCTACCACAGCAACCATTACACGTATTCACGACAAAGATAATTTACCTTTCTTTCCTGGTTGTGCCTATGGGTATAAATCTGAACTTCTAAAAGAAAGTAATCGGCTTGATGCTCAAATACTAAAGGAGTGGAATGCTGATCCTAGTATTAAAACGATTGATTTAATGGGGGATATTGCGGCTATTAGGAATGATAATGCCTAATTGGTGATTTATGACACTCCCGGGCCAAATAATAGTTAGGATGATAGCCATAAAGCACTTACAGAAGAAATTCTTTGTGATATTTGCTAAGATTTAAAAGTTAATTTCAACGAAAAATCTAGTACTTCAGCAATTAAAAAAATCTGCTAGACAAAGTTTATACACAAGCAATTGAAGAACTGTCTAATTGAAGATCTAAAAAATTAGCAGATTAGTTGATATTTCCACAACTAATCTCTCGCACCAAGCGATTGTTGCGGCAGTACAATATGCACTTATGCAAATGCCTTATTTTGTACTACAACGGATGTTAATAAATGTGATTCCAATGGCTATTGGAAGAAACCTATTATTTAATCGTTTAATTGGGATTGCTACAGGACCTATTGATTGGGCATTAACTGTAGCTTGGACAGCCTTTGATTTAGCCGGGGCTACAAAACGTGTTACGGTACCTGCTGTAATTCAAATTGCTGTATTACGCAAAAAATACAGATAATTTATAAACTCAACTAACTATATAAGGAGCAAATATGCTTTTTTTACCATTTATTCTTGGCGGTGCTGCACTTGCTGTTGCCGGATTTGGATCTAAAAAAACTGTTGATGGAATTCAAAAGAAATCTATCGCTAGCGAAATTATTGAAGAAAGTAATGCTGATTACCAAAAAGCTAAAGCAAGTTTTGATAAGAAAGAAAAACTTGCTGATGAACAATTAACGGCTCTTGGTAATTTACAATTAAAAATCGGTAGTGATTTTGCAGAATTTAAATCAATTTCTGAGAGTTTAATTAAAAAGTTAGAGCATTCATCAAATAAAAATATTCAAGTTAATGTCCCTAAACATAACTTAAATAAAGTAAATGATGTTTCAATTTCAGCGACTACCTATATGGCAGAAGTAGTTGGTGCTGGTACTGTTGGTGCAGCAGCAGCTTACGCAGTATACGGTGGTGTCATGGCTCTTGCAGCGGCTTCAACTGGTACACCAATTGCTGCTTTATCAGGTGTAGCAGCTTATAATGCCACAATGGCAGCGATTGGTGGGGGGGCTATAGCCGCAGGTGGATTTGGTATGGCTGGAGGTGCCGCTGTATTAGGTGGTGTTATTGCCGCCCCAATTATCGCAGTAGCAGGAATTGCTTTTGATAACTTTGCAAAGAAAAAATTAGAAAGTGCAAAAAAAATTAAAACTGAAACTGAAAAAGCAATCAGGAAACTAGAAATTGCAGAAGAATATCTATTATCAGTCTCAACATATTCATTAAAAATTCAACGTGCTTTACAAGAAATTTATAAAATATTTACTCGTTATTTTAACGATCTACAAAAAATGGATCTTCTTATCCGCAATGATGTAAATATTGATGAACTTGAACCTGCAATTATGAATGTTGTAGAAAATGGTTATCTTGTAGCTGCAATACTGGCAGACATTATAGATACACCATTATTTAAAGTTAAAAAAGATAAATTTGGTGAGCCTGTGTTAAAAGATAATGCACTTCAAATTGAAGTTGATGAAGACGGTAATAATATCATTAATGAACTGGAAATTGAAGCTGATATTCAGACTGCATTAAAAGATATTGAGAAGTTTAAATAATTAAATCGTTATAGCAGGGAACCTTCCCTGCTATTTTTATAGGAATATTGATTATGACATCTATAATTAATAAAGAATTTGATGTATTAAAAGAACTAGAAAAAACTGTATTGCAAAACCTTGTTCAATCATTTGGATTAGATTTTATCTTATTGAATGACAAACTAGGTGGAGATGTTGATACAATCCATAATGTTCAGCGAGATATTTTCGCAACAGAAAAAGAAAAAGAAAAATATCAAAATAGACCCAAATACGATAACCGCCAATATCATGGAGATCAAAGATATATACAGTATAACAAACATCTTTCTGAATTAAAGAAACAAGGTAATTTGACTGACGGGTATACCCATAAACAATTTTCCCCTAATGACATTATCAATTTAGATCATATTATATCAGCTAATGAAATCCATAATGATCCAGCGAAAATATTAGCAGAACAAAATGGTGTTGCACTTGCGAATGATAAAAGTAATTTTGCCCCGACACATCAAGCTATTAATAAAGCTAAAAATGCATCAAAAATGTCTGACTTTGTTGATTCTATGGATAAAAGAGTTGCATATAAAAAAGAAGAATTAAAAAAAATAAAAGAAAAACTTAAAGATAATAGCTTATCAATAAATGAGAAACAAAAACTAGAAAGTAAAGAGAGAAATGCTGAAGAATACATTAAAGCTTTTGAAGCTGCGGATAAAAAACAGATGTTAGAAAAAGATAAAAAAGCGAGAGAAATTTATAATACTAAAATTAATTTTGCTTACTATAGTAGCAGTAAATTCTTCAAAAATACCGCAAAAGAAGCAGGAAAAAAAGGGTTGCTAATGGGTGGAAGACAAGCTATAGGTATGATTATTGCTGAAATATGGTTTGAATTGAAAGAGAAATTACCTATTATATACAAAGAAATAAAGGATAATTTTAAACTTGAAAAATTTTTAGAAAGAGTCAAAGAAACCTTGGAAAATATATTTGAACGAGTGAAAACAAGATTTAACGATCTCATTAATAGCTTTAAAAACGGAATTTTATCTGGAATTATATCCAGCCTACATACAACTGTAATGAACATTTTTACAACCAGTACAAAGATGGTGGGTAAACTCATTCGGGAAATGTGGAATACGCTTGTTCAAACTGCAAAAGTAGCTTTTTTTAATCCTGATAATTTAGCTACGGGTGATTTATTAAAAGAAATTCTAAAATTAATCTCTTTCGGTATATCTACTTTAATAGGAACAATCATTAATTCACAATTACAGACTTATTTAAAAATTCCATTTGGTGAAGAAATCTCAATGTTTTTAAGTGGGTTAGTAAGTGGTGTGCTTATGCTTGGCTTTACTTATTTTTTAAGTTATAGCCAAGTGATGAATAAAATATGGGATTATCTTAATTCATTTAAAACACGCTATGAGAAAATGATTGAACACATGAAAGAGATTAATCTTGAATTAGATCGCTATCTCATGGAGCTATCAAAACTTGAATTTAATCTAAATACCGATGAATTAAGTCGATTTTCAATCTCTCTTTCTCAAACAAATAATGAATTAGAGCGAAAAATATTACTGGTTCAGAAAATCGAGGAACGTGGCATTGATTTGGGCTATGATCCAAAGCAAAAAGATGGCTTTAAACATCATCTCGTACAAATTCAGAAAAAATATCATGGAAGCTAATACCCCTTTTCCCTGCGATGCTTGTGGTAAATGTTGTCGCCATGTCAATTTAAGTGAACAAACTTCTTACTTAGATCGAGGAGATGATATTTGTCATTATTTTAATGAATCTACAAATTTATGCTCTATATATGAAACTCGACCACTAGTTTGTCGCGTAGAAGATTACTATAAAACCTATCTTACACATATTTATGAATGGGATGAATTTATTGTAATTAACCAAAAAATTTGTGAACAACTACAAAAGTGCGAACCAATCACCTTACAATCTAGTTCGCTATAATTCTCACCAATCTGATGAAGTTTCAGATTACCCTCCTTAGGTCTTAAGTAAAAGTGCGGTCATTTTCTGTAAGTTTTTTCAGGGGATGATCGCATTTTTATCATAAATTTAATAGGACAATAATTATGTTAGGTAACATTTTAAAAATTTCTGGAGCTGGCATATTAGCTTTTGGCGCAAAGAAAATTTATGAATTAATTCAAGGTAAAAACAAGAATCTTCAGAAAGCAAGGAATATTGGGAAAATAATTGCAGAGAAAATTCAAGCTGATACTAAAAATTATCTTGAACAGTTTAAACACTTTATTATTGAAGAAGAATATAAAACTGCAATAGAGAAAATAATGGAAGAGGTACAAGCCAAATCAAAAAATCAAGCGAACTATTCAAACCGACCCAAGCGGTCGGTTTTCTTTTATAATTTACAAATTTTTCAGTCTATACCATAATGGCTGTATTTGATTATATTGGAGCCTATTATGTCACTAACAGAAAAACTCGAAAATCTGACCACTTATTACAAAGAAAATCGTGATGGTTTTAATGATAACTTTCGCTTAAAAATGCACCGCACATTAAGTTGGTTAAAAAAAGCAGATGAAGAAGAAAATCTAGATTTTAAATTTATCGCACTTTGGATTGCATTTAATGCGGCGTATGCCGATGAACTAAGTAAAGAGGAAGCGGAACATAAAGTATTTCGTCAATTTATTACTCGTCTTTGTGAATTGGATTCTGAGCACCTACTTTATGGAATTATTTGGAATGAATTCCCTGGAGCGGTAAAGGCATTATTAGATACACCTTACACATTCCAACCATTTTGGGATGCACATAATGGTTTTCTAGCTGGAAAAGAGTGGAAGTCAATGTTTGCTTCAGCGAAGAAAAAAGCCAATTTTGCTTTTGAGGAACAAAAAACCGCAGAGGTATTAGAGGTGATATTTGGACATCTATATACTCTGAGAAATCAGATTATACACGGTGGTTCAACTTACGAAAGCCGTACAAACCGAAAACAACTAGAAGAGGCTTGTGCACTTCTATCATTGTTTGTTCCTGCTATGGTAAAGATCATGTTACGTAATGATGCTGAACCAAGTTGGGGGAAACCATTTTATCCCGTTATCACTCAATAATTAGATTCATATATTCATAAATCAACCTTGCATGTTTCCCCCTAAACTATTTATCCAATTTAATTTGAGCTCAATCTGAAAATCAGCGACAATACAGCATTATTTAAAACAGAAGAAACAAGACAAATGAGTTATCCATTAGAAGAAGTGAATAAACGTCGCACATTTGCGATTATTTCCCACCCTGACGCGGGTAAAACAACCATCACTGAAAAAGTATTGTTATACGGCAATGCCATTCAAAAAGCAGGCTCAGTAAAAGGTAAAGGCTCTGCACAGCATGCAAAATCTGACTGGATGGAAATGGAAAAACAACGTGGTATTTCCATTACGACTTCCGTGATGCAATTCCCTTACAATGAATGCTTAGTGAATTTATTGGATACCCCAGGGCACGAAGATTTCTCCGAAGATACCTACCGCACTTTAACAGCCGTGGACAGCTGCTTAATGGTTATTGACTCGGCAAAAGGGGTTGAGGAACGAACCATTAAATTAATGGAAGTGACCCGTTTACGCGATACGCCAATTATCACTTTCATGAATAAACTTGACCGTGATATTCGCGATCCAATGGAATTATTAGATGAAGTGGAAAGCGTATTAAAAATCCATTGTGCGCCGATCACTTGGCCAATTGGTTGCGGTAAATTGTTTAAAGGTGTTTATCATTTATATAAAGATGAAACCTATCTTTACCAAAGTGGGCAAGGCTCTACAATCCAAGAAGTACGCATTGTGAAAGGTCTAAATAGCCCAGAATTAGATGCCGCCGTAGGTGATGACTTAGCCCAACAATTGCGTGATGAATTAGAATTAGTAAAAGGTGCAAGTAACGAATTTGATTTGGATTTATTCCTAAGTGGTGAATTAACACCTGTCTTTTTCGGTACTGCATTAGGTAACTTCGGTGTTGATCATTTCTTAGATGGTTTAACTGAATGGGCACCTGCACCACAAGCTCGTCAAGCAGATACCCGCAAGGTTTCAGCAGAAGAAGAAAAATTCACTGGTTTCGTGTTTAAAATCCAAGCCAATATGGATCCAAAACACCGCGACCGTGTGGCTTTCCTACGCGTAGTTTCTGGTAAATACGAAAAAGGGATGAAACTTAAACACGTGCGTATCGGTAAAGATGTAGTCATTTCTGACGCACTCACCTTTATGGCGGGAGATCGCTCTCATGCCGATGAGGCCTATGCTGGTGATATTATCGGCTTGCACAATCACGGTACAATTCAAATTGGTGATACCTTCACACAAGGTGAAGATCTGAAATTTACCGGTATTCCAAACTTTGCCCCTGAATTATTCCGTCGTATTCGTTTGAAAGATCCGCTTAAACAAAAACAATTGTTAAAAGGCTTAGTACAACTTTCTGAAGAAGGTGCTGTGCAAGTATTCCGTCCATTAAGCAATAATGATTTAATTGTTGGCGCAGTCGGTGTGTTACAGTTTGATGTGGTCGTTTCTCGTTTGAAATCAGAATATAACGTTGAAGCCATTTACGAAACGGTCAACGTCGCAACGGCTCGTTGGGTGGAATGTGCAGATAACAAAAAATTTGAAGAGTTCAAACGTAAAAATGAGCAAAACCTTGCATTAGATGGAGGGGATAATCTCACTTATATCGCACCGACTATGGTAAACCTAAACCTTGCACAAGAACGTTATCCTGATGTGACCTTCTTTAAAACAAGGGAACATTAATTCACTATTTTCTATCATTAACAAAAGGAAAAATCATGAAAAAATTGATGCTTATCAGTACAGCAGCATTACTACTTTCAGGCTGTGTAAACACCGAGCTATCAAATGCAGGAAAAGCTTATAATCCACAAACTGATGCACGTATCCGTCTATACGGACAAAATGGTCGCTATACCGAGATGGAAGTAAAACAGAATGGAAAAACAGAAAAAGTAAATGTTGGAGGTGGATGGGGGCAATCCTTCGGCTCAATGCTTTACCTTAAAGGTAATGAATCGCTAGGGATGCCAGATAGCGAAGCGAGTAAAAAACCAAGCCAATTCAATAACTTTGGTTCAAGTACTTTCTTTAAAGAGTTTGTTATCCCTGCTGGTGCTGAAA
>JABZOY010000046.1:0-12066 GCA_015255025.1 Haemophilus sp. | reverse complement strand
CAATTTTTTCGGCGAACTGTTTCACAATGCCATCAGTTTTAATATGTTGAGTCGGTTTTAAATATTCTTGTACATCAACAGAATAGTGAATCTCTTTTGGTGGCTTGTAATTTTCTAATGCACCTTTAACCATAGGTTCACGATCTTTGGTTTCAATCACCATTGTGATTTTTAAATCGCGTTTTTGTGCATCTTTATCCCAAGTTGCAAAGAGCGTTTTCGCACCATATTTGTTGTTTTCTGTTATATAGGCATCCAAATAGTTACCTTCAAAATGGATAGATTTTACCTGTTGATACTCGCCATTAAACGGTAAAGGCACCCACAGATTCGCTTGTCCTTGCGAACCTTTTGGCGCAACTAAGTCATAAGTTTGAGTGAATTCATACAGATGAGAATCGGTATTGTAGTTTGGAATGTCGGTATTGGCGTAAGCCATGGAACATGCGGAGAGCACCGCAGTGGCGATAAGTTTCTTCATGAAAAGATCCTTCTAGTTAGTTAACAGTTAAAACTTAACACATTAGATAAACTAATTGTGGATTAGCCTATAGTAAAAGATTTTTAAAGATAAAGTCAATTGGTGATTTAGACGAAGTAATAACTAAATGATTAATAATAGTTATCATTATTTCATTTTGATTTAGATTATATTATCGCTAGTTAAGGTGTACCTATTTTTGATTATGTGATCGGAGTCAATATTTTGACATATGAAAGATGTTACTAATTAACTTATTTCAATGATTACTCAATCTGACTGTGGGGGGACGATATTATGAGTAATTTTAATCAAATAAATCGCCGAAGTTTCTTAAAGGCGTCATCTATTGGTACGGCTGTCGCGGTAGCAGATATTACATTACCTTTTAATGTGATGGCTGCTGATGCACCAAAAAATACGCAAGAAAGTGAAGAAAAAGTGGTATGGAGTGCATGCACTGTAAACTGTGGGAGTCGTTGTCCATTACGTATGCATGTTAAGGATGATCGGATTACATATGTAGAAACAGATAATACTGGAACAGATACTTATAATCTTGATCATCAGGTGCGGGCCTGTTTACGTGGACGTTCTATGAGACGCCGTGTGTATAACCCAGATCGTTTGAAATATCCTATGAAGCGAGTAGGTAAACGAGGAGAAGGTAAATTTAAACGAATTAGCTGGGATGAAGCACTGACGGAAATTGCCGATGCACTTAAACGCAATATAGCTAAATATGGTAATGAATCCATATATTTAAACTATGGAACAGGCACGCTTGGTGGGACAATGACCAAATCTTGGCCACCAGCATCTACAATGCTTGCGCGTTTTATGAACTGTATCGGTGGATATTTAAATCATTATGGTGATTATAGTACCGCACAAATTGCAGTGGGGTTAGATTACACTTATGGTGGTGGTTGGGCTCTAGGCAATGGAATGGCGGATATCGAAAATACCAAATTAATCGTGTTATTCGGTAATAACCCAAGTGAAACTCGTATGAGTGGAGGTGGATTAACTTACTGTATTGAACAAGCAAAACAGCGTTCCAATGCAAAAATGATTTTGATTGATCCACGTTATACTGATACTGGAGTGGGACGTGAGGACGAATGGATACCGATTCGTCCAGGTACCGATGCTGCATTAGTTTCTGCACTAGCATATGTGATGATCACCGAAGATTTAGTTGATCAACCATTCTTGGATAAATACTGTGTGGGCTATGATGAGAAAACGTTACCAGCAGATGTGCCAAAAAATGGTCATTATAAAGCTTATATTTTAGGTGAAGGAGATGACGGTATTGCCAAAACGCCAGAGTGGGCATCGAAAATTACAGGTATTCCAGTAGATCGGATTATTAAACTTGCTCGTGAAATCGGTAGTACTAAACCAGCGTTTATTTCTCAAGGCTGGGGACCACAACGCCGTAGTAATGGAGAGTTGATTTCCCGTGCTATTGCTATGTTACCTATTTTAACGGGTAATGTAGGTATCCATGGTGGTAATACGGGCGCTCGTGAAAGCGCATATAGTATCCCATTTGTGCGTATGCCGACTTTAGAAAACCCTGTGAAGGCAAGTATTCCAATGTTTATGTGGACTGATGCGATTTTTCGAGGCACAGAAATGACCGCACTTACTGATGGTATTCGAGGTGTAGATAAATTATCGGCCCCAATTAAGGTAATTTGGAACTATTCTAGTAATTGCCTTATCAATCAACATGCACAAATTAATCGCACACATGATATTTTGCAGGATGAAAGTCAGTGCGAAATGATCATCACGATAGATAATCACATGACCTCTACTGCGAAATACAGTGATATTTTGCTACCAGATTGTACGACTTCCGAACAAATGGATTTTGCATTAGATGCGTTCGTTGCGAATATGGCGTATGTGATTTTTGCCGATCAAGTCATTAAGCCATCTTTTGAATGTCGCACTATTTACGATATGTTGAGCGATCTGGCTGATAAAATGGGGGTAAAAGATAAATTTACTGAAGGTCGAACACAAGAGGGATGGTTGCGATACATTTATGAGCAATCTCGTGAAAAACTGCCAGAATTGCCAACCTTCGAAGAGTTTAGACAACAAGGTATTTTCAAAAAAGTAGATCCGAATGGTTTTAAAGTTGCATACAAGGATTTCCGTGATGATCCTGAAGCACATCCGCTAAAAACACCATCAGGAAAAATTGAAATTTATTCTTCACGTTTAGCTGAAATTGCTAAAACTTGGAAGTTAGCGGAAGATGAAGTGATTCATCCTTTACCTGTTCATGCACAAAGTTTTGAACATTATGGTGATCCATTAATGGAAAAATATCCACTACAACTCAGCGGTTTCCACTACAAAGCAAGAACCCATTCTACCTATGGTAATGTTGATGTTATAAAAGCAGCAAACCCACAGGAAGTATGGATGAATCCGATTGATGCTGAACCTCGTGGTATTAAAAATGGCGATATGATTCGTATTTTTAACGATCGTGGTGAGGTGCGTATCCATGCAAAAGTCACTCCGCGTATTATTCCAGGAGTCGTTGCCTTAAGTGAAGGTGCATGGTATGCACCAGATAAAGATCGCATAGATCATTCAGGTTGCGTTAATGTGTTGACTACCCAAAGACCATCACCGTTGGCAAAAGGTAACCCGCAACATTCTAATTTGGTTCAAGTGGAGCGCTTGTAGGAGGTGAAGTATGAAACAATATGGTTTTTATTTTGATTCAGATCGCTGTACAGGCTGTAAAACTTGCGAATTAGCCTGTAAAGATTACAAAGATTTAGGTACAGACGTAAATTTTCGTCGGATTTATGAGTATACAGGGGGAACTTGGAATCAGCAATCGGATGGCTGTTGGCATCAAGATGTATTTGCCTATTACATGTCTATCTCTTGTAACCATTGTGAGAATCCAGCGTGTACTGCAGTTTGTCCAACGGGAGCAATGCACAAAAATGAAGATGGTTTTGTTATCGTAAATGAAGAAACTTGCATTGGCTGTCGCTATTGTCATATGGCATGTCCTTATGATGCACCACAATATGATGCTCAAAAAGGTCATATGACAAAATGTGATGGATGTTATTCTCGAGTTCAAGCAGGGCAAAAACCAATTTGTGTTGATGCTTGTCCATTGCGAGCTCTTGATTTTGCACCGATTGATGAGTTGCGAGCTAAATACGGCGACCAAGCTTCCATTGCGCCGTTACCACCAGCAGATATTACGCATCCAAATTTAGTGGTGAAACCAAACAAAAATTCCCGTCCAAGTGGTGACACAAGTGGATTCTTAGGCAATCCAAGAGAGGTGTAAGATGAACGCTGGATTACATGAACTTCCATTAGTCTTTTTCACAGTATTAGCTCAAAGTGCGGTCGGAGCTTGGCTTATTTTTACTTTCGTGCTACTGGGTGAAAAAAATGAGAAAAGTCTAACTTACATTCATAAAGCGATGTTTGTAATTTTAGTTATTTTAGGTTTAGGTTTTATTGCCTCTGTCATGCATCTCGGAACACCGATTCGCGCATTTAATTCACTTAATCGTGTCGGTGAATCGACGATGAGTAATGAGATCGCTGCTGGTGCAGTATTCTTTGGCTTGGCTGGGTTATATTGGGTGATTGCAATTTTAGGTAAAATGCCCGCTTCCCTTGGACACGCATGGCGAATTTTAACTGCGCTTTCAGGGCTTTGCTTTATGTATATGATGAATCAAGTTTATCATATTGTCAGTGTGCCTACTTGGAATACCGTCTTAACTTCTTGGTCATTCTATCTTACTGTGGCATTAGGTGGTTTGGCATTAGCCTATGCACTTTTAATGTCAAATAAACAACAAAGCTATCAACTTAACTTTATACCTGGTTTATTTGCCCTTGCAGTGTTATGTGTTGCCATGGTTTGTATATATCAAGGTTTTAATTTACAAAATATTCATAGTGCAATCCAAAATGCTGCTGCTCTCATGCCAGATTATGCATCGATGACAGCTGTTCGTTTATGCTTGTTAGCTATTGCATCATTCCTATTATTCCATGCTAAACATGTTGGTTTATTATGGGGAAGTGTAATTTTAACTTTTGTTGCTGAAGGTATTGGTCGTACATTATTTTATGGATTACATATGACTTACGGCATGGCTATTGGCAGCTAATATTAAAATTAAGTGCGGTTAGATTTTCGGAGATTTTATGCAAAATACATTCCACCAAATTTCCCTTTACGGACGTTTACTTGGTTCATCTTTTTATTATGAACCAAGTGACTCACGTATTGCTGGTATTCTGGATTTCTTTCGCCAATCGACTTGGATGAAAGAATTGGATATTCCGTTGGAAGAAAAAACATGCGAAAAAATTACCGCACTTATTAAACAAGGTTTAACACAAGATCTTACGGAGCAATATCAAAATCTTTTTATTGGTCCAAATGAATTGCTTGCTCCTCCTTGGGGTTCTGTTTATTTAGATCCTGAATGTGTGATTTTTGGTCATTCATTGTTGGCATTGCGTGATTTCTTAAAACGTCATCAAATTGCTTTTCAATCACAACAAGATGAGCCAGAGGATCATATTGGGTTAATGCTGATGTTGGCCGCTTATCTTGCAGAAAATCGACCGCACTTATTAGCCGAATTTTTAAGCCAGCATTTATTGACGTGGGCGCCACATTTTCTCAGCCAATTGGCAAATGTTGAAAATCACCCGTTTTATCAAGGCTTAGCACAACTTACGTTGATTACACTCGATGATTGGAAACTGAAATTAAACCTTTCGGTTCCAGAAGTTCGTTTTTATCGTTAATGCTATGAAGACAAATTGTAAAGACGAAGCTTACTACCAAGCATATTTGACGCATCATTATATTTCTCGTCGAGGATTATTTAAAGGTGTGCTTGGTGCAACGGAGCTACCAGCCGAAGAGAAAATTTGTGAAGTTCATCGTCCACCATTTGCAGCCCGGGATGATTTATTCTTAGCAGTGTGTAATGGTTGTGGTGATTGTGTTTCAGCTTGCCCCAATAATTTATTACGTCTTGTACACAACAAAGCCGAATTAGATATTGAGTATATGGCTTGTGACCTTTGTGGAAAATGTGCAGAAGCATGCCAAGCCCATGCGCTTTATCCATATTTTCCCGCTGATACAGGACTTCGTCCAAAATTTGGAAAAGACTGTATTACACTTCAAGGGCAGTCTTGCGATGTTTGTCGAGAAAGTTGTTCTCAAAAGGCTATTCGAGCCGATTTATCATTAGTTCCCGATCTATGTAATGGCTGTGGCGAATGCAAAATCTCTTGTTTTGTTTCAGCTATTTCTCTAATTTTGTCTAAAAATTAATTCAATATTAAGGTGAGATTATTATCATTTTGCATTAGAATTTACCCATATTTATCATTCATCAATACAAAATGACAAAACAAATTTTCACACAATCTCAACAACCCGAAGAGGAAGAAATTCTGCCTAAGCAGGAATTTTATAATGTTGAAACAACCATTGATAATGAACCTTTAGAAGGGGAGTTGTTGGACGAGCAATTTGAGCAAATTGTGAAGCCTAAATCGAGTGGTTGGAAAACCGCTTTAAAATTGACCGCACTTTTATTTTTAGGGGCGACAGTTGCGCAATCTGTTCAATGGATTTGGGATAGTTATCAAAATCAACAATGGATTTACCTTGCTTTTGCGTTAGTGAGTTTTGTCGTTGTGTTGTTTGGTTTATCTGAAATCATCGCAGAATGGCGACGTTTGGTGAAACTCAAAAAGCGTTTGAATCTACAAGAACAAAGTCAGCGATTAATAGGTGAAAGTGCGGTTAAAAATCACCAAGTTTTTTCTGAACAGGATAGCGAAAAAGGGAAAGCCTTGTGTTTATCGATTGCCGATACCTTAAAATTGGATTCGCAACATCCCTCAATTGTCCAATGGGAAAAACAGCTGAATGAAAGTTATTCTGCTCGCGAAGTTACCCATTTATTTAGTAAGACGGTATTACAGTCTTTTGATCAAAAAGCGAAAAAACTGATTATGAAAATGTCGGCAGAATCCGCGGTGATTGTGGCAATTAGTCCTTTAGCTGTGATTGATATGTTTTTTATTGCGTGGCGAAATATTCGTTTAATCAATAAAATTGCAGCGATTTATGGGATTGAGCTTGGGTATTTTACCCGTCTTCGTTTGCTCAGAATGGTGTTAGTGAATCTTGCTTTTGCCGGTGCGACTGAAATCGTGCAAGATTTAGGGATGGATTGGCTTTCGCAAGATATTACCGCGAAACTTTCTGCACGAGCCGCACAGGGGATTGGTGTGGGATTATTGACAGCTCGATTAGGTATCAAAGCCATGGAGTTTTGTCGTCCATTGGCATTTGAAAAGTCAGAAAAACCAAAGCTTTCTCATGTGCAAAAAGAATTGCTGACGGTGATGAAAGATGCAGTGTTAGGCAAGAATAAACTGAAAGAAAAAGAAGAAGTGTAATAAAAAAGTGCGGTTAAAATTGACCGCACTTTTTTGTATAACAGAGATGATTAAAGTCCCGCTTTCAAGCTGGCCTCAATAAAGCGATCAAGATCGCCATCTAGCACGGCTTGCGTATTACGATTTTCAACGCCGGTGCGGAGATCCTTAATACGCGCATCATCTAACACATAAGAACGAATTTGGCTGCCCCAACCGATATCCGATTTATTATCCTCCATCGCTTGTTTGTCCGCATTTTTCTTTTGTAACTCAAGCTCATACAATTTTGCTTTTAACTGTTTCATGGCTTGATCTTTATTTTTGTGTTGAGAACGATCGTTTTGACATTGCACAACAATTCCACTTGGCATGTGAGTAATACGTACCGCACTTTCGGTTTTATTGACGTGCTGACCACCCGCACCGGATGCACGATAAACGTCAATACGTAAATCTGCCGGATTGATTTCAATATCAATATTGTCATCAATTTCAGGATAAACGAAAGCCGCTGCAAATGATGTATGACGACGGTTATTGGAGTCGAATGGACTTTTGCGCACTAAACGATGAATCCCCGTTTCTGTGCGTAACCAACCGAAAGCATATTCGCCACTAACACGAATCGTCGCGGATTTTAAGCCGGCGACATCGCCATCAGAGACTTCCATTAACTCAGTTTTAAAGCCTTTGCTTTCAGCCCAGCGAAGGTACATGCGAAGTAACATTTCTGTCCAGTCTTGTGCTTCTGTACCGCCTGATCCTGCCTGTAAATCAACATAGCAATCTGCCGCATCATGTGCGCCACTAAACATTCTTTGGAATTCTAATTTTGCTAATTTTTCTTCTAGCTGATCAGCTTCGGCTTGTGCTTCTTGGAAAGTATCAGCATCTTCTGCTTCAACTGCTAATTCAATTAAGCCTTCAACATCTTCAATCCCTTGATCTAAGGCTTTAATGGTATTAACCACCAATTCTAAACTCGCACGCTCTTTTCCTAATGCTTGCGCTTTTTCAGGTGTATTCCAAATTTCAGGTTGTTCTAATTCGGCATTAACTTCTTCTAAACGCTCAACTTTTGCATCGAAGTCAAAGATACCCCCGAAGCACAGAAGTGCGCTCGGAAAGGTCGGCAATTTTGTTTTTGATTGGATTGATTTCAAACATAATAAATAAACCTCTATAAGCGGCAGAAGTATAAGTCATTTTCAGTTTTTTGGGTAGTTTGGCTTGCACAAATCATCGATCCATTTATAATTCTAATCTTTGTTGTTTAGATATTTAGGAATAAAAATGAAAAAATTACTGACCGCACTTTTAATCACAGCTTCTGCCACAGCTATGGCGACTGATGCTGAGATTAAATCGAAATTACAAGCATTAGGTGCGAAAAATATTGAAGTGAAAGATTCACCGGTAAAAGGCCTTAAAACAGCGGTGACTGATCAAGGCATTTTATATGTGAGTGAAAATGGTCAATATGTTTTGCAAGGCAAAATGTATGAATTAACAAATAAAGGCCCAGTTGATGTGGCAGGTAAACTTTTAGCGGATAAAGTGAATGCGTTAAAAAACGAAATGATCATTTATCCAGCAAAAAATGAAAAATATGTTGTGACCGTATTCATGGATATTACTTGTCATTATTGTCATATTCTTCATCAACAAGTGAAAGAATATAATGATTTAGGTATTACCGTTCGTTATCTTGCATTCCCACGTGCTGGAATGAATGAAACTGCTCGTCAAATGGAAGCAATTTGGACAGCGAAAGATCCTGTGTTTGCATTGAACGAAGCTGAAAAAGGTAACTTACCGAAAGAATTAAAAACACCTAACATTGTGAAAAAACATTATGATTTAGGTGTACAACTTGGTGTAAAAGGTACGCCAAGTATTGTGACTTCAACAGGTGAAATGCTTGGGGGATATTTAAAACCTCAAGATTTATTAGCGGTGTTACAAGAATCTGCACAATAATTGTTAGTAGTGAGGGCGTATTGTATGCGCCCTTAAAATATTCATATCATCAAAACACATATCGAATGTGCCTTTAGTGGCCATTTTAAATAACGAAATACCGTGAAAAAACTCATCAAACGTCGTGAAATTCCTGCTGGAAATCCTGTTTCAGATAATGAATTACTCGATCGTCTCTATCGTTCTCGCCATATTAAAAACAGCCAAGAATTAGACCGCACTTTGCAATCAATGCTGAATCCCAATCAATTACACGGCATTCAACAGGCTGTAGATTTATTGGTTGATGCTTATCAACAGCAACAGAAGATTGTTATCGTCGGTGATTTTGATGCTGATGGGGCTACAAGTACGGCACTTTCAGTATTAGCTTTACGTATGCTTGGCTTTACGGATGTGGAATATCTTGTGCCGAATCGTTTTGAGCAAGGCTATGGTTTGAGTGTGCCTGTTGCTGAAATGGCAATGGAAAAAGGCGTGCAGTTATTGATGACGGTAGATAACGGAGTATCCTCCTTTGAGGGCGTGGCGTATTTAAAAGAGCAAGGGGTGAAGGTGTTGATTACCGATCATCACTTACCGCCAGAAATCCTGCCGAATGCTGATGCTATTGTTAATCCAAATTTGCAACAATGTGATTTCCCCTCAAAATGTTTAGCCGGTGTGGGCGTGGCGTTTTATTTAATGCTCGCTTTGCGTGCTAAATTTCGTGAATTGGGCATTTTTACGGCAGAAACACAACCTAATTTTACAGAGTTACTGGATTTAGTTGCGCTCGGCACGATTGCAGATGTGGTTCCTCTAGATCAAAATAATCGTATTTTAGCTCATCAAGGGTTGATGCGAATTCGTGCGAAACGCTGTCGTCCAGGAATTATTGCTCTCGCTGAAGTGGCTAATCGAGAAGTCGAAAAACTTTGTTCGACTGATTTGGGTTTTGCGATTGCTCCCCGTTTAAATGCTGCGGGTCGATTAGATAATATGTCTGTTGGTGTGGAGTTATTACTTGCAGAAAGTATGCAAGAGGCTAGAGCGCAAGCCTTAGATTTGGATAGTTTAAATCAAGCCAGAAAAGAAATTGAGCAAGGCATGAAGTTAGAAGCCTTAGAAATTTGCCGAAATCTCACCGCACTTTCTGATGAATTACCGATGGGGATAGCCTTATTTCAACCAGATTGGCATCAAGGCGTATTAGGCATTGTAGCTTCTCGAATCAAAGATCAATACCATCGACCCGTTATTGCTTTTGCACAAGATCAAGAAGGTATTTTAAAAGGTTCTGCGCGTTCAATTGAAGGCTTGCATATGCGCGATGTATTAGAGCGCATCCATTCCCAACATCCTGATATGATTTTAAAATTTGGCGGTCATGCCATGGCAGCAGGATTAAGCATTAAAGAAAGCTTTTTCCCTGATTTTCAAAAGATTTTTAATCAAACGGTGCAAGATTGGTTAAATGAAGATCAATTACAAGGTGTAATTTGGACGGATGGCGAACTTCAAGCAAATGAATTTAGTATTGAAACAGCAGAAGTGATAAAATCTGGCGGACCTTGGGGACAAGCTTTTCCTGAGCCTGTTTTTGATGGTGAGTTTAAAATTTTTGAGCAACGTGCTATCGGACAAAATCAAAATCATTTAAAAATGCTTGTTGAGCCTAAAAATGGTGGTCCATTATTAGATGCCATTGCGTTTAATATCGATACTCGGTATTATCCCGATTTGTCGATTAAGCAGGCAAAATTTGCTTATAAGTTAGAAATTAATGAGTTTCGTGGAAATCGAAACGTCCAATTATTAGTCGATTATATTGAACCAATTGGTTAATTTATGAAAAAAGTTTGGCAGAATAAATTATTAAAAGGATCCTTTGCAATGATATTGCTGAGTGTGACGAATGTCGCATTCGGTGAAGTCAGTGCAAAGGATTTTTCTGCCAAAAATCCACCGCACTTACCACCAGCGAATGTCGCACAGTTTGAAGATGGTCGAGATTATTTTTCATATCAAGAACCGATTGAACAAGCCAAAAGAAGCGATCGTAAAATTCCGATCCAATTTTTCTTTGATTATGACTGTCGAGTTTGTTCTTCAGCGCAAGACATCTTGCAGCTTTATAGCCAAATTCGCCCAAATAAAGTGGCATTAGATGAATACCCGGTTGCTACGAACGAAGCAAAATTTTCAGCGACAATATTTTATACCTTACAGCGTTTAAAAGTAGGCGAGTTGTCAGATACGCTGTTATTTGAAACCTCTGAAAAGGCACGTTATACCGAATTATCGTCATTAGATAAGATGCGAGAATGGATAGCCTCGCAAGGGATCAGTAAAGCTGAATTTAATAAAATCGTGCATTCTGCTGAAGTAAAAGAAGATGTGAATAATGCCATTAATTTAACAGAAGAATATGGCGTATTTACGTTCCCTTATGTGGTTGTGGGCGGAAAATATGTTCTCACCGCGAGTACATTGTATAACGATGATTATGGCGTTGCGGTATTAGATTTCTTAGTGAATAAACTCGAACAAGAAAGGAAAAAATAATGAAAATCGGGATTGTTGGTGCAATGGCACAAGAAGTGGAAATTTTATCCCAATTAATGACAGATAAAAAAGAAACAAAAGTTGCAAGTGCGGTCATTTTTGAAGGCAAAATTAATGGTAAAGAAGTCGCATTATTACAATCTGGGATTGGTAAAGTCGCGGCAGCTATTGGCACTACCGCTTTATTACAATTGGCTAAACCGGATGTGGTTTTAAATACCGGCTCAGCAGGTGGTGTTGCAAAAGGCTTAAAGGTAGGGGATATTGTTATTTCCGATGAAACCCGCTATCACGATGCCGATGTGACGGCATTTGGTTATGAAAAAGGTCAATTACCCGCGAATCCAGCGGCTTTTCTTTCAGATAAACAATTAGCGGATTTAGCCGATGAAATTGCCCAATCACAAGGGCAAAATGTGAAACGTGGTTTAATTTGCTCGGGAGATAGCTTTATTAATAGCGAAGAAAAAATTGCTCAAATTAAAGCGGATTTCCCCAATATGACAGCAGTAGAAATGGAAGCCACAGCAATTGCACAAGTTTGTCATGCCTTTAACGTACCT
>JABZOY010000045.1:0-12214 GCA_015255025.1 Haemophilus sp. | reverse complement strand
GTTATGTGGTGCTATTGATTTCTTTCCCTCTACAAATGACAAGTTGGATGCCGCCTATTTCATTATTGAATGAACCTCCAACATTTGCAGATTCTCTTTCTTTAATTTTCACAGGCTTAACCACTGATGGATTTAGTTTGAGTCAGCTTGTTCATTCCATTGATGGAATTACACAAGCTACGCCATTAGACAGTGCCAAAATCTTCTATAACTTGCATCAAGGCGATGAAAGCGTATTCCATGATTTTGTAAAATTACCGATTTTATTACAAAACGGGACTGACTTTGCTGAAGGTTGGTGGCAAGTCAATCTAGCATTTATGCTTGGTGGAATTATATTAATCTTAAAGAAAAAAATTCACTGGCAAATTCCCGTTTCAATGCTCGTGACCTTTGTGACCTTAGCTACAATCACTGCGATGTCAGGCCATCATCATTTAAGTATGATTAGCCAACTCTTTAGCGGCGCGATGATGTTTGGCGCGTTCTTTATTGCGACTGACCCTGTCACAGCGTCTATTACACCTCGCGGCAAGCTTGTATTTGGTTCCTTGGTCGGATTATTGGTCTACCTCATTCGTTACTTTGGAAACTACCCTGACGGCGTGGCATTTGCGATTTTATTAAGTAATATTTGTGTGCCACTTATCGACTACTACACCCGTCCTCGCGTAGCGGGACACTTTGCAAAAGGGAGAAAATAATGGGTATTTTTAAAGTCACCTCCCGTTTTGGTTTGTTATTAGGTTTTATTGCGCTTACATGTACCGCTGTTTCTGCAGGCATTTATATGCTGACAAAAGATAAAATTGATGAAGCCATGGCTGAACAACAAAAAGCGTTATTACTCCAAGTGATCCCTCAAGATTATTTTAATAATAACTTGCTTGAAAGCGTAGAAACACCTGAGCAAGATAAACTCAAAGGCATTCAAAAACTCTATTTTGCTATTAAAGATCATGTACCCACTGCCTATGCTTATGAAACAACAGCACCAGATGGTTATTCAGGGAATATCCGTTTATTAGTAGGAATCACACCAAAAGGTGAAGTTTTAGGTGTGCGTGTCATCGAACATCATGAAACCCCAGGATTGGGCGATAAAATCGAACTTCGCATATCTAATTGGATTTTAAGTTTTACGAACCAAGTTATCGTACCAGAAAGCCTAAAAGATTGGGCGGTCAAAAAAGATGGCGGTAAATTTGATCAATTTTCTGGCGCAACCATTACGCCACGCGCGATTGTAAATCAAGTAAAACGTTCTGCTCTCGTGATGCTTGAAAATGAGGCATTACTCAACGAGATGGCAAAAAAATACGCGCAATAGGATATTTATTATGACTGATTTAACCGAAAAAACGACCGCACTTGATGAGCAAAGTGCGGTTGAAAATTCAGAAGAAATAACGCAAACGCCTTCTGTTTGGAAAGAAATCTTTATTCAAGGCGTATGGAAAAATAACTCAACTCTCGTACAATTATTGGGGCTTTGTCCGCTCTTAGCTGTATCGAGTACTGCGACGAATGCATTGGGTTTGGGCCTTGCAACTATGTTGGTTTTAACCTGTACAAACACTGTTGTTTCGCTCTTTCGTAAGCAAATTCCTCATGAAATCCGTATTCCGATTTATGTGATGATTATTGCCACCACCGTAACCGTGGTGCAATTATTGATGAATGCTTATACCTATACACTCTATCAAGCTCTTGGGATTTTTATTCCTTTAATCGTGACTAACTGTATCGTCATCGGTCGTGCCGAAGCCTTTGCCTCTAAAAATAGCGTAGCACATGCAGCCTGGGATGGTTTTTCGATGGGATTAGGTATGGCATTAAGTATCACCGTATTAGGTGCGCTACGTGAAATCCTAGGCCAAGGTACCCTTTTTGAAGGCATTGAAAACCTATTTGGTCAAGGCGCCAAATTCCTGACATTACATATTTATCACGCTGACAGCAGCTTTTTACTCTTTATTCTTCCGCCAGGTGCGTTTATTGGATTAGGCATTCTACTGGCGATTAAAAACCGAATTGATATGAAAAAATGAACCAAGCTAAACGAATTGAAATCCTCACTCGACTTCGGGAGCAAAACCCGCATCCAACCACGGAATTAGAGTATAATTCGCCTTTCGAATTACTCATCGCTGTGATTTTGTCAGCTCAAGCGACCGATAAAGGCGTGAATAAAGCGACAGCAAAATTATTCCCTGTGGCAAATACCCCACAAGCTATTTTAGATCTCGGCTTAGAGGGGTTAAAAGAATACATTAAAACCATCGGGCTTTATAACAGCAAAGCAGAAAATATCATTAAAACCTGCCGTGATTTAGTTGAGAAACACAACGGCGAAGTACCTGAAAGCCGTGAAGCCTTAGAAGCCCTTGCGGGAGTCGGCAGAAAAACGGCGAATGTAGTGTTAAATACCGCTTTCGGTCATCCAACTATTGCAGTGGATACGCATATTTTTCGCGTATGCAACCGCACAAACTTTGCCCCTGGCAAAGATGTGGTAAAAGTGGAAGAAAAACTACTCAAAGTTGTGCCAAAAGAATTTAAAGTGGATGTACATCACTGGCTGATTTTGCACGGGCGCTATACTTGTACCGCACGCAAACCTCGCTGCGGTGCTTGCATTATTGAAGATCTCTGTGAATACAAAGAAAAAACAGAATATTAAACGAATAAAATCAAACGGAATATATTATGACAACAAACAATCAATCTCGCCAAACATGGTCTAGCCGACTAACTTATGTGCTCACCGTTGCGGGTGCGACAGTTGGCTTTGGGGCAACGTGGCGCTTCCCTTATTTAGTGGGTGAAAATGGCGGCGGTGCCTACGTACTCCTCTTTTGTATCGCGATGATTGTCATTGGTATCCCGATGATTTTAGTAGAAAATGTTATCGGACGCCGTTTGCGTGTGAATTCCATTGATGCCTTTGGCGACAAAATCCAAGATAAAGGTAAAAACATCTCCAAATATTGGAAGATTCTTGGTTATATGGGGCTTCTTGGCGCATTTGGTATCATGGCCTATTATATGGTGCTTGGTGGTTGGGTGATGTCTTATATCATTAGTCTGATAAATAACACCCTTGATATTAGCGCCCCAATTACAAAAGAAGTGGCCAAAGATTTCTACGATTTACACATCAGCAACAGCCCATGGGAAATCATGCTCTACACCTTCCTGTTTGTGGCAGTGAATTACATTATTTTAGCGAAAGGTATCATCGGCGGGATTGAACGTTCCGTAAAATACTTAATGCCATTACTCTTTATCTTCCTAATTGGTATGGTAATTCGTAACCTCACCTTACCGGGTGCAATGGAAGGTGTAACTTTCTACTTAAAACCAGATTTCAGCAAAATCACACCTAAATTATTCATTTTCGTATTAGGACAAGTATTCTTCGCATTAAGCCTTGGTTTCGGTGTATTGATTACCCTATCCAGCTATTTAAACAAAGAAGAAAACCTTATTCATACAGCCGTTATTACAGGCTTCACTAACACCATTATCGCTGTGTTATGTGGTTTTATGATCTTCCCATCATTATTCACATTCGGCATTGAACCTAACGCTGGCCCAACTTTGGTTTTCCAAAGTTTACCAATTGTATTTTCACACTTATGGGCGGGTAAATTCTTTGCTATCGTGTTCTTCGGCTTATTGCTTATTGCGGCATTAACCACGTCAATTACGATTTACGAAGTCATCATCACCTCATTACAAGAAAAACTCAGAATGCGCCGTGGTAAAGCGATTTTTGTTACCTTGATGGGAATTTTCTTATTAGGTAATGTACCCTCTATTTTAGGTGACAACCTTTGGAAAGATTTCACTATCTTCGGTAAAAGCATTTTCGATGCCTTTGATTTCGTCAGCGGCAATATTCTCTTTATGCTGACCGCACTTGGTTGTGCCATTTTCGTTGGTTTCGTATTAAAAGATGATGCAAAAAAAGAATTATCACCGACACCAAATTCACTTTTCACCACAATTTGGTTTAACTATGTGAAATTTGTGGTTCCTGTGATTATTTTGGTGATTTTTATTAGTAATATGTAATAAAAAAACCGAGCTATTTCGCTCGGTTTCTTTTTATCTATTCTCTATTTGGTTTCAGCTTGAATCTTTTTCTCTTCAAGTTCTTCCCATCGCATAAATGCAGTTTCAAGCTCCGCTTCCGTATCCGCTAATTCTTTTAGCTTTGCATCTGTTACATCATGGGCTTGTTGGAAAAAGTGGGGATCACCAATTTCAGCTTGAAGTGCAGTAATTTTCTCTTCCAATTCTTCCAACAATTGTGGTAGCTGTTCTAACTCACGTTGTTCTTTGTAAGAAAGTTTAACGGATTTTGGCTTTTGAGAAACAGCATCATTTTTGACCGCACTTTGGAAGAGAAAGATTAAGCTGCAACTAATGCTTTTAATTGTTTTTCATAAGCTGCCCAATCTGTAATTGGACGAGTTGCTACACCTGTTTCCATCGCTGTTTTCGCTACCGCAGAAGATACAGTAAACAATAAGCGTGGATCAAATGGTGTTGGAATCACATAATCAGGTCCAAAAGATAACGCACCATAATTAGCAATAATTTCTAACGGAACCGGTTCTTTTGCCAAATCTGCAATCGCATGAGAAGCCGCTAATTTCATTTCTTCATTAATCGCCGTTGCCCCTACATCTAATGCACCACGGAATAAGAATGGGAAACAAAGTACGTTATTTACTTGGTTTGGAAAGTCTGAACGACCAGTACAAACAATCGCATCTGGACGAACTGCTTTCGCTTCATCAGGGGTAATTTCAGGTACTGGGTTAGCTAATGCAAGAATTAACGGATTCTCAGCCATGGTTTTCACCATTTCAGATTTTAACGCTCCAGCTTTAGAACAACCTAAGAATACATCTGCACCGTTAACCGCATCGGCTAATGTGCGCCAACCATTATCTTCAATCGCGTAGAATTGTTTAGTTTCATCCATGTTATCGCCACGACCTTTGAAAATTACACCTTTAGAGTCACACATGGTGATATTTTCTTTTTTGAAACCTAATGCACGAAGCAAGTTAGTACAAGCAATAGCAGAAGCACCTGCGCCATTTACCACTAAGCGAACATCTGCAATGTTTTTTCCAATAATTTCTAATCCGTTTAATGCTGCCGCACCGACGATGATAGCTGTACCGTGTTGGTCATCATGGAATACCGGAATTCCCATACGTTCACGCAACGCTTTTTCAATGTGGAAACATTCCGGTGCTTTGATATCTTCAAGGTTAATGCCACCAAAAGTAGGTTCTAATGAAGCGATAATATCGATTAATTTATCTGGATCATGTTCATTGATTTCAATGTCGAATACATTGATACCGGCAAATTTTTTGAACAATACCCCTTTCCCTTCCATAACAGGTTTTGAGGCAAGTGCACCTATATTTCCTAAACCTAATACCGCTGTACCATTTGAAATCACGGCAACTAAGTTAGCGCGAGCGGTATAACGGCTTGCAGCAGAAGGATCTTTTTCAATTTCGAGACAAGGCTCTGCAACACCTGGAGAATACGCAAGGGCTAAATCATGTTGGGTTTCTAATGATTTGGTTGGGGTGACCGCAATTTTTCCTGGAATTGGGAATTCATGAAAATCTAATGCAGCTTGGCGCAATTGTTCGCTCATATAAAAATACTCCATTTTCACTTAGGCTAAATAAAATTTGCGCCATTATACTCTCTTTTTTAGAGAAATTTGTGATATACCGCAAAAATTTTACAAAATGATTACAAAATATGAGTGAAATCGACCGCGCTTTTTGTCTTTTCTTCACATTTTGAGCCAAAAACGTTACTATGTCGCAAAAAAACATGCAGGATGTAAATAATGAGTTTATTTTCTAAATTTAGAAGTGCCATCAATAAATTACAACGGAAAGCGATTAACAAAACCTTTCAAAAACGGTTAACCAACCAAGGCATGTCAGTGATTTCTGCTAACTGTGTCGGTGCATTTATTTTGCACGACCTCAATCAGCCTTTTAATTCTCCGTTTGTTAACCTTTATTTAGACCCTAGCGATTTTGTTCGCTATCTACAGAACATCACATTCTATCAAGCACAACCGCTTCAATTTATACAAACTGAAAAACCATATCCTGTTGGTTTATTAGGTGATCTTAAGGTGCACTTTATGCACTACCACTCCGAACAAGAGGCTCGGGAAAAGTGGGAGGCACGCTCACAGCGTTTAGACCTCGATAATTTGTTTATTATGATGACAGATAAAGATGGTGGAAAAGGTGCAAAATATGAAGACTTGCAAGCCTTCGATAACTTGCCTTATCCAAACAAAGTCGTCTTTACCCACAAGCCATATCCCGAATTAAAATCCGCTTTCTACATTAAAGGCTTTGAAAACGAAGGCGAAGTGGGCGATTTATTTACTTTTTCCGGTTGGAATGGCGAAAAATATTATGATCAGTTTGATTACGTCAGCTGGTTCAATCAAAAATAAGAGTTTACGATGCGACTAGATAAATTTATTGCCGAGAATACAGGTTTAACCCGTTCACAAGCCACCAAGGCCATTCGCCAAAGTGCGGTCAAAATTAATGGTGAAATTGTGAAAAATGGTGCGACTAAAGTAAGCCAAGAAGATGAAATTTATTTTGAAGATGAATTGTTGCCTTGGGTAGAAGAAGGCCAATATTTTATGTTGCATAAGCCTCAGGGCTACGTTTGCTCTCACGATGACGGTGACTACCCAACTATTTATCAATTCTTTGAACCGCCTCTTTCTGGCAAATTACACAGCGCTGGGCGATTAGATGTGGATACGACAGGACTCGTGCTATTAACGGATGATGGTCAATGGTCACATCGTATTACTTCACCAAAACATCAATGCGAAAAAACCTATTTAGTCACTTTAGCTGACCCAGTTGAAAACCATTATGCTTCAGCTTGTGAAGAAGGTATTCTGTTACGTGGCGAAAAAGAACCCACTAAACCAGCAAAATTAGAAGTTTTAGATGATTACAACGTGAATCTAACTATCTCTGAAGGGCGCTATCACCAAGTGAAACGAATGTTTGCGGCACTTGGTAATAAAGTGGTTGCGCTACATCGCTGGAGAATTGGCAACGTTGAATTAGATGAAAGCTTAGAAGAAGGCGAATTTCGTCCACTCACTCAGGAAGAAATCGACAATTTAGTGAAATAATATGAGCCAAAATATTAAACCCACCTTTATTTTTATCGCCACGCTCGGCATCCTCTCGATGCTACCGCCTTTGGGCGTGGATATGTATATTCCGTCCTTTTTAAATATTGCTGAAGATTTAAATATCAACTCCGAGCAAGTTCAGCATACGCTGACATTCTTTGCTTACGGTATGGCAGCCGGACAATTATTTTGGGGACCTTTTGGCGATAGTTTTGGTCGTAAACCAATTATTCTGCTAGGTGTCATTATTGGCGCTATCACCGCTATTATTTTAACAGGCATTCATTCTATTGGTAGCTTCACTGCACTGCGTTTCATTCAAGGTTTCTTTGGCGCTGCACCCGTTGTACTTTCTGGGGCTTTATTACGGGATTTATTTAGCAAGGATCAGCTCTCTCGGGTCATGTCCACCATTACACTTGTCTTTATGATTGCACCGCTTGTTGCACCGGTGATTGGCGGATATATTGTGAAATTTTTCCATTGGCACATGATCTTTTATGTGATCGGTGCAATGGGATTTCTTGCTGCATTACTCGTCTTTTTCATTATTCCTGAAACCCATAAACAAGAAAACCGTATTCCACTACGCCTAAATATCATTGCTCGTAACTTTATGATGCTTTCAAAACAAAAAGAAGTGTTAGGTTATATGGCGGCCGCCTCTTTTGGATTTGGCGGTTTATTTGCTTTCGTCACAGCCGGGTCTATAGTCTATATCGGTATTTATGGCATCCCTGTCGATCAATTTGGTTATTTCTTTATGATCAATATCGCCATCATGACAACGGCTTCTTATCTCAATGGGAAATTTGTATTGAAATTGGGTGCTGAAACCATGTTACGAATTGGTATTGCCGTACAATTTATTTCAGGAATTTGGTTATTTTTAACCGCACTTTTTGATTTCGGTTTTTGGCCAATGGCAATTGGTGTGGCCTTTTTTGTAGGTCAAAACCCATTAATCTCATCCAATGCCACCGCCTCTATTCTCGAAAAATTCCCAACGATGGCGGGTACCGCAAACTCATTAATGGGAAGTGTACGTTTTGGTGTCGGCGCAGTGATGGGGTCCTTAGTCGCAAGCTTTAAAATGGAAACCGCTGCACCAATGCTCTATACAATGACAGCTTGTGTGGTCATTTCGGTCCTTTCTTATTACTTCCTGACTTATCGAAATGAACGATAAAGTGCGGTCAATTTTCGGATCAATTTAAAACAAATAAAGGCGGGATATCCCGCCTTTATTGTGCCTATCAAAGTTTATTTCCAAATTCGATGATCTAATACTCGTTTTTTAATTTCAGGATAGAGGTCAATTTTAAATTCAGGCTCTTTTCCTGCTTTTAATTGACGTTGATAGTCCTTCATTAACTTCCACACAATTGGGGAAAGTAAAACAATTGCGACTAAGTTAATAATTGCCATCACAGCCATCACGGTATCCGCAAAATTCCACACAACATTGCCTGATTTTACTGAACCAAAATAAACGAAGAATAATACCGATAAACGGAACGCCCATACAAACCAAGGTTTATTTTTAATAAAGCGAATGTTGCTTTCTGCATAAGCATAGTTACCGATAATAGACGAATAAGCGAAAAGCAATAAAATAAAAGCTAAGAAGTGTACGCCAAATTCACCTACATGATAACGCAATGCGTTTTGCGTTAAGGAAATACTTTTCAGTGTTTCACTACCATAGTTATCAGAAAGTAGGATAATCACCGCCGTACAAGTACAAACAATCATGGTATCTACAAACACACCGAGCATTTGCACTAAGCCTTGGCTGACTGGATGTTTTACGTGAGCAGCGGCGGCAGCATTTGGTGCAGAGCCCATCCCCGCTTCATTAGAGAATAATCCACGTTTTATCCCCATCATCATGGCTTTGGAGACTAAAGCACCAAACATCCCACCTGCGGCTGATTGGAAAGTAAAAGCACTTTTGTAAATATTAGCTATTACCGTCGGAATCATATCAATATGCATGCCTAAGATAATTACCGCCATGATTAAATAAAAGAGTGCCATCATCGGTACGACGCTACTAGAAATGGTCGCAATACGTTTCACGCCACCGAAAATAATGGCAGCGGTCAATATCACTAAAACAAGACCAACATATTCACCTTGCCAATTCCAAGCATTTTTGGTCGCTTCCACAATTGAGTTTGCTTGTACTGAATTAAATGCAAAACCAAAGGTAAAAATCAATGATAGGGCAAACGCTACCGCTAAGCAGCGAGATTTTAAACCTTGTGTAATATAGTAAGCGGGACCACCACGGAAAGAACCATCTTTATCTTGAATTTTGAATACCTGTGCTAAAGTCGATTCTGCAAAAGCACTCGACATCCCAATAAATGCCGTTACCCACATCCAGAACACCGCACCTTCACCACCAAGTGCAATGGCTGTTGCTACACCACTGATATTACCCACACCAACTCGACTCGCGAGTCCCGTTGCAAACGCTTGGAATGGCGTTAAAGAATTACCTTCTGCTGCACGTCCAAACCACATTTCACGAATACTTGTAGGGAAAAGACGTAACTGCACTAACCCTGTAGTAATGGTAAAAAATAGACCTACACCTAATAAAATAACAATGGTGATATTCCATAATGGCTCATCAAAATGTTCGATAACCCATGTTAATCCCTGTTCAATCCAGTTTCCCAATTCTGTCAGCATAAAAACCTCACTTAAAAAATCCATATTCTGATTGTAAATAGACAAAAGAAAAAATCCAGTTTTCTTAGAGGAAAACTGGATTCTTATCCTATAACATAAAATTTATTCAAATTTTCACTGTATTTTTAGATTAAATCTATTCACAGTTTAAAAATAACGCAGCTGCGCCACGAACACCACCGGAATCACCATGTTTTGCTTTTTTGATTGGTGGCACTTTTGCACTACGCATTAAATGAGCAGGCAATGCTTTTGGTAAGGCTTCATAAAGATAATCAAAATTCGATAAACCACCGCCGAGCACAATCATATGCGGATCAAATGCAGTGATAATGTTGCCGATAGAAATAGCCGCTAATTCAACAAAAATACGAACAAAATCAACCGCACTTTCCTCTTTCGCATAAAAGCGATCGATAATTTCTTTGGCTGATAACTCTTCCCCTTTTAAATCACGGTACAACATTTCAAAGCCGCGACCAGAAATATACGTATCTAAACAGGCCTGATTGCCACAACCACATTGGTAAATTGGCGCTTTATCCCAGCCCAATAATTTTAAGGCATGATAATTTAATTGAAGATGGCCTAACTCCCCTGCCATCCCGACTTGTCCTGAGTGAATTTTTCCATTAATTACAAAACCACCACCAAAGCCCGTCCCCAAAATAAGTCCTAATACAGAAGGATATTGGGTATTTTCTTCATCACAGGCTTCAGAGAGTGCAAAACAATTTGCATCATTTTCTGCCCGCACTTCACGATCTAAAACGCGTTCAAGATCGGCTAAAATTGGCTTATTATCTGCAACACGAATATTCGTCACTTCAGCAAGCCCAGTTGTTAAATTAACAAACCCAGGCAAACCTAAACCTACTGTGCCTTTTTCACCAAAGTGGGTATCAGCACGTTCTACTAGCGTTTTGATCGCTTGTAACCAATCTTGATAATCTGTTTGTGGCGTTGGCACGCGCTCGGTATAAAGTTTTTCTAATTTTTCATTAAAAGCAGCCAATTCAATCTTTGTGCCACCGATATCAATACCGTAATACATATTGTCTCCTCAAAGAGCGGTCAAAATTGTTGGAATATCTGGGCTGTATTTTCCTTGAAATCAAAATGAAAATCCATGATAAAAATCATATTTTCTACAAGCAATAAAAAAGACCGGCTTTATCACTCAAACCGGTCTTTGATTTATTATTTAAATGGTTTCAATACCAATGAGAAGATTACCAGAAGTAACCCGCACTTGCGGTTCCCCCTACTTCACCTTGAGTATTGGTTGTAAAGGATACTTTCACACCGTATTTACCATTATCAGATAAACGAGAGTAACCTACGGCTACCGCACTTTGATTTTGGTATTGTGCCACACCTGCAGTCACCGCAGATTGGCCTTCACGGTATGCTTGCATTAAGCCTGCTGTAGCTAATGCAGAAGCCGTACCTGCTTTACGACGTTTATCCATTTTATTCAAGCTGTTGTGAATATCGCCTGTTGCTTTCTTGAGCTGATTAACATTCACTGCATCAGTACCATCTTTACCTGGAGCAACATTGGTAATACGAGAACCACCAGCATTAATGCCATCTTTAGTTACACTTGGACCATTGTTAATGGTTAATCCATTATCATTGATCGTTGTGTCACCCGCTTTGATGGTTTTCGCTGTAACAGTGTTTACTGAAATATCATCTTTCAGTTTCACTTTCACACCATTTGCATCAGCAACTGTTTCGATGTTTTTATTATCACCATTTACAGCCACTTGAGAGCCCAGTTTCTTAACGCCAGTTGTACCTTTATCTGCATTGAAGGTTAAACCTTTGTTATTTACTGTGTCGTATGCATCTACACCTTTATTAATGTCATCTTTCGTTTTATTTGAAAGATCCACTTTATAATCTGTCACAGTCGTTGTGCCATTTTTACGTGTAGTTGGTGCTTTGGTTACGGTTACTGCATCAGAACCATCAACGTGAGCAGAATTATCAGTAGCATTTACTTTGTAGATGGTTTGACCATTTGAACCTTTAGTACTTGTTACAACAACATTGTCACCTGCTTCAACTTCTGTTTTCGCAGCTTTCAATTGTTTAACATTTACAGCATCAGTATCATTTGTACCTTCTGCAACATTCACTACTTTATTACCACCATTATCTAAACCTTTATTGGTTAAGGTAACGTTAGTTTTATCCCCTTCAGCAGCTTTAATAGTAATTCCACCATCATTCATTGTGGTATTACCTGTTGTAACAGAAGTAAAG
>JABZOY010000044.1:12189-12429 GCA_015255025.1 Haemophilus sp. | reverse complement strand
GCATTTAGCCGTTGAGAAATTCTCTGTCATCAAAACATTACAAGCGATTCAAGATGCAAACGTGGTATTACTCACAATTGATGCGCGCGAAAATATTTCAGACCAAGATCTCTCTCTGCTTGGCTTTATCTTAAATGCTGGTCGTTCGCTCGTGATCGTCGTAAATAAATGGGATGGCTTAGATCAAAATGTGAAAGATCGCGTCAAATCCGAATTAGATCGCCGTCTTGATTTCATCGA
>JABZOY010000044.1:0-12179 GCA_015255025.1 Haemophilus sp. | reverse complement strand
TTACACGGCAGTGGCGTGGGTAATCTTTTTGATTCGATTAAAGAAGCTTATGCTTGTGCGACACAAAAAATGACGACTTCCCTTCTCACCCGTATTTTACAAATGGCAACGGATGAGCATCAACCACCAATGATTGGCGGACGTCGCATTAAATTAAAATACGCTCACCCAGGCGGCTATAATCCACCGATTATTGTGGTGCATGGTAACCAAATGGATAAATTACCGGATTCATACAAACGTTATTTATCTAATTATTATCGTAAGAGTTTGAAAATTATTGGTTCGCCAATTCGCTTGCTATTCCAAGAAGGTTCAAACCCATTCGCGGGTAGAAAAAATAAACTCACACCAAACCAATTACGTAAACGTAAACGCTTGATGAAGTTTATCAAAAAAGCAAAACGCTAATCTTAACAAACAAAGAGCGGTCAAAAATCTCTGTGAATTTTGACCGCTCTTTTTATTGAAAAATAAATTATTCGTCTATAACCACTTTACCAATATAGCCTAGATTACGATAACGTTGAGCGTAATCAATACCATAGCCGACAACAAATTCATCCGGAATAGAAAAACCAATCCATTCAACAGGTACTTCAACTTCTCGACGAGAAGGTTTATCTAACAAGGTACAAATCGCCAAGCTTGCAGGATCACGTAAATTTAAAATACCACGCACTTTTTCAAGGGTGTACCCCGTATCAATAATATCCTCAACAATCAGCACATGTTCATTACGAATATCACCTTCAAGATCTTTCGTAATTTTCACATCGTGATTACTTGTCATTCCGCTCCCATAGCTTGAAGTGGTCATAAACTCCACTTCTACCGGTAATTTTAATTCACGCACAAGATCGGCCATGAACATAAATGAACCACGTAAAAGCCCGACAACAATCAGTTTATCAATGGCTTTTTGTTGATAAAAATGCGTAATTTCCGCGCCAAGTTCAGCTATGCGACTACGGACATCCGCTTCTGAAATCATAATATCGACGTGGTGTTTTTTCATGGTCTTTCCTTTTTAATTTAATCGTTTGCGTATTCTACAATAAAAAAGGCCGAAGTTTAAACCTTCAGCCTTTTTAACCCTAACGAATTTACTTTCTACTCTACCTGTTGAAGCAACCTGCAATCGCTACGAAACAGATGTGTGTATAGTAGCAGAAAGAAATCATCTGTCAATAATAATTATTATCATTTTTAAAATTTATTAATTTCCTGAAATTTTCATCTTATCTAACAAGATTGAACCGGTTTGAATATTGGATCGATGTTCAACATCATCTGCTACTGCCACAATATTTTTCAACATATCTTGTAATTGACCGGCAATGGTAATTTCAGCAACTGGATATTGGATTTCGCCATTTTCCACCCAGAAACCGGCTGCACCACGGGAATAATCCCCGGTCACAATATTTACGCCTTGCCCCATGACATCAGTAACCAATAAACCAGTGCCCATCTGACGTAAAAGTGCGGTCAATCCGCCCGTTAAATTTGGTTTCACGAGCCAGTTGTGAATACCGCCTGCATGACCAGTACTTTGCATGCCCATTTTTCTACCGCTGTAACTGGTGAGCAAATAGGTTTGCAACACGCCATCTTGAATAATTTCAAGATCTTGTGTTCGCACTCCTTCGCTGTCAAAAGGCGTGGAGGCTAAACGTTTTAACAAATGCGGACGCTCACTAATTTGGAACCAATCTGGCAATACTTGTTTTCCAAGATGATCGAGCAAGAAACTGGATTTACGATATAAGCTGCCGCCACTAATCGCCCCCGTTAAATGAGAGATTAATCCAGTTGCCACATCATTTAAGAAAATCACGGGCACTTCACGTGTTGTTAATTTTTGTGGATTTAAACGCGCGATCACTTTTTTCGCACAATTCTGCCCCACCCAATCCGCTGAAGAAAGCGCATCAAACTCACGTGAAACCGTATATTCGTAGTCATTTTCAAGCTGATCTAGCTCTCCACCAATCACCGAACAAGATAAAGAATAACGGCTAGATAAGTAACTTTGTAGCATGCCGTGTGTATTGCCATAAACACGCACGCCAGTATGTGAATTAAAACTTGCACCGTTACTATTCACGATTTTAGCATCGTATTCCAACGCTGATTTTTCAGCCTCTAAAGCTAATTTTGTAGCCTGTTCAACATCAACACTTGCCCCATGATAAAGTTCTAAATCGGGCGCTTCAAAAGCCATTAGTTCTTTATCTGCTAGCCCTGTGCAATCATCTGGTGAGGTATATTTTGCAATAGCGAGCGCGGCTTCAACGGTGTTTTTAATCGCTTCTTCACTTAAATCTGAAGTAGAGGCATTACCTTTTTGTTGGCCTAAATAAACGGAAATACCTAATGCCCCATCGTTAGTAAATTCAACATTTTCAATCTCTTGCAGACGGGTTGAAACCGATAAACCACTCACTTTTGTCACACCGACTTCAGCGGTGGCTCCCGCTTTCTGGGCGGTTTCAATCGCAAAACTGACTGCATCACGCAATGTTTGCTCTTGAGATTTTAAAAGTGCGGTTAAATTTTCTGCTGTTTTCATGGTGATAATCCTATTAAAAATTTGCGCCATTTTATCTTATTTTGAAAGTTTATGCTAAAATGCACCAAATTTTTCATAAGGTAACAGAATGGCAAAACGTAAGAAAAAAGAAGCCTTTGATTGGGAAGATGAAGACCAAGAAGAGATTATTTGGGTAAGCAAAAGTGAAATCAAACGTGACGCTGAGGATTTAAAACAGCTCGGCGAGAAATTGGTGAACTTAACCAAAGCAAATCTGACTAAGGTTCCACTAGACGATAGCTTAAAAGATGCCATTGAATTAGCACAACGCCTGCAAAAAGAGGCGCGTCGTCGCCAATTGCAATACATCGGTAAGCTCTTACGCTCAATTGATGCAGAGCCTATTCGTGAAGCTTTAGAAAAAATTGAAAACAAACATAATCAGCAACAAGCTATGCTGCATAAGTTGGAAATCTTACGTGATGAATTGATTGCAAAAGGTGATGCGGCTCTGACTGATTTGTTAAATGAACATCCTTCTGCAGACCGCCAACACTTACGAAATTTGATTCGTGTAGCACAAAAAGAGAAGGAACAAAATAAGCCGTCAAAAGCTTATAGAGAGATTTATCAGATCTTAAAAACACTTATTTTAGAAGACTAAAATACCGCTATTTTTGACCGCACTTTGTGTCAAAAAAGTGCTATGATTAGCTACCCTTTTAATAAGGAAAAAACGTTATTTATGAATATTCGTTGGAATATTATTTTAGGTGTCATCGCCCTCGCTTTATTAGGCTGGTATTATTCGCTTAATCAAGATCATAGCGATTTACAAAGCCTCATTAAAAAGCCTGATAGCCCAGAATACGTCGGTAATAAAATGGAAACCACTGTATTCTCACCTGAAGGTAAAAAACAGTATCTCGCGATTTCCGACAAAGTGGAATATTACACCCAAGACGGCCATACGGATTTTATTTCGCCGTTAGTCTATCTTTTTGATGTCTCTTTGGACAATAAAGATAAAGAAGCGAAAACCGATAAAATTCAATTAGAAAAACAAAATTGGAAACTTAGCGCGAAAAAGGCAAAATTAACGAAAGATCAAATGCTCTATCTTGAAGGTGGTGTGGTTGCCGAGAGCCTTGATCCTTTATCTCGCCTACAACGTGTTGAGACTGAAGCCGCAGTGATTAATTTAAAAACACAAGACATTACTTCCGATACACAAGTAAAAATTAACGGATTAAACTTTAACTCTAGCGGATTGAAGCTCGTCGGAAATTTACGTCAGCAAGTTGCAACTCTAAAGGAACAGGTAAAAACATATTATGAAATCAACAAACAATAAAATTCTGCTTTTAACGGCGTTAATGATGACTTCTTTGTCTGCTTTTGCGTTAAAAGACGATACCAATAAACCGATTAATATTGTCTCAGATAATCAATCTTTAGATATGGAGAACAGCGTAGTAACCTTTACGGATAACGTTGTGATTACGCAAGGTTCCATTTTGATTAAAGCCAATAAAGTAGTCATTACTCGCCCACCAGAAAATTCAGGTAAAAAAGAAACTGTTGAAGCATTTGGTAGCCCTGTTACCTTCCACCAACAACTTGATGATGGTAAGCCTGTTGACGGTAGAGCGAATAAAGTTCACTACGATTTAGGCACTGAATTCTTAACATTGACCGGTAATGCTGAATTAAAACAATTAGATAGCAAAATTAACGGTGAACACATCACTTATGATGTGAAAAAACAACAGTTAAAAGCCAATGGTAATGGAAAATCACGTGTGCAAACCGTCTTAATTCCGACCCAATTACAACAAAAAGGTAAAAAATAACCGATGTCTGTATTACAAGCTGAATTTCTCGCAAAAAGCTATAAGAGCCGAAAAGTGGTTTCTGATGTGAGTTTAACCGTAAACTCCAATGAAATTGTTGGCCTACTTGGTCCAAATGGTGCAGGTAAAACCACTACTTTCTACATGGTCGTCGGTTTAGTACGTCATGATCAGGGAAAAATCACCATTGATGGCGATGATATTAGCGTATTACCTATGCATGAACGTGCTCGTCGAGGAATTGGCTATTTACCACAAGAAGCCTCTATTTTCCGTCGTTTAACGGTGTATGAAAATCTTATGGCGGTATTAGAAATTCGCAAAGATCTCACTGCAGAACAACGCAGAGAGAGAGCGGATGAGTTAATTGATGAGTTCAATATTGGCCATATTCGTGATAGCCTGGGACAATCGCTTTCTGGTGGTGAACGTCGTCGTGTGGAAATTGCACGCGCCTTAGCGGCAAATCCTAAATTCATTTTACTAGATGAACCTTTTGCGGGTGTTGACCCTATTTCGGTGACGGATATTAAGAAAATCATCACGGATCTCCGTAATCGTGGCTTAGGCGTGTTAATTACCGACCATAACGTACGCGAAACCCTTGATGTCTGTGAACGCGCTTACATTGTTGGTGAAGGGAAAATTATCGCGACGGGCACGCCAGAAGAAGTCATGAATGATGAGCACGTTAAACGTGTCTATTTAGGCGAACAATTTAAACTATAACCTATGAAATTTACGACATTGCTCTCCCCTGATGATATTCGTCAGGGGGTTGCTTTTTCTAGCAAGAAACGATTATTTGAATCCATTGCCGCTTTCGTTGTGGAAAAACTTCACTGCGAAAATGGTGAACAGGCTTGTTTTGAATGTTTATTTGAACGAGAAAAATTAGGTAATTCAGGATTAGGCAATGGTGTCGCTATGCCTAAAGCCAAGTTACCTGCTACTGTATCAGATAAGATCCTAACGGTATTTATGCAATTAGAAACGCCTGTCGAATATGATGCCGCCGATAATAAACCGGTAGATATCATTTTTGCTGTGCTCGTACCCGAAAATCACTGCCAAGAATATATTCCTGTTCTGGCAGAACTCAATGAAAAATTAACTGATAAAAACTTAATTAAACAACTTCGTTCAGCACAAAGTGCGGATGAAATTTGGCAAATTTTTGAATGTGCCGATCATTCAGAGGAATCTGAGGACGACACAAATTTAGATAATATTGAACCTCAAGAGGTATAACCTAACCAACTAACCATAAGGAATCACGCAGATGGAAATTATTATTATCAGCGGTCGCTCCGGCGCGGGGAAATCTGTCGCATTACGAGCTTTGGAAGATATGGGCTATTATTGCGTGGATAATCTCCCTCTCGATTTACTTCCTCAACTCACCAATATTCTCGCCAAAACTCAAACGGCTGTTGCCATCAGCCTCGATATTCGAAATCTCCCTCATTCAAGTGCTGATTTAGACAAGATTCTGACAGATATTCAAGCCACTTATTCCGTCAAAATCATCTTTCTGGACAGCGATCGTAGTACACTTATTCGTCGTTACAGCGATTCACGTCGTCTTCATCCACTTTCAGCACAAGATCTCCCACTTGAATCAGCGATTGATCTAGAATATCAACAGCTTGAGCCTTTAATTCAACATGCTAATTTTATTATTGATACCGCTCCACTTTCTACTCATTCGTTATCTGAACGATTAAGAGAAGTTTTACGCGGTAATACGGATAAAGAACTTAAAATCGTGGTTGAGTCGTTTGGCTTTAAATATGGTATTCCGCTTGATGCCGATTATGTCTTCGATGTGCGTTTTCTACCTAATCCACACTGGAACCCAGAACTTCGTCCAATGACGGGGCTTGATGAACCTGTTGCACAATTTTTACTTGCACATGATGAAGTAAATAATTTTATCTACCAAACGCGTAATTACATTGAAACGTGGTTACCGATGTTAGAGCAAAATAATCGAAGCTATCTCACCATTGCCATTGGTTGTACGGGTGGTAAACATCGTTCTGTTTATATCGCTCAACAAATTGGAGAATATTTCCAAGCCAAAGGCAAGAATGTGAAAATTCAACATAAATCCTTGGAAAAGAATAAAAAGAATTAATCAAACCATAAAAAACGCAGCGACTTGCTACGTTTTTTGTTAAACCACATATTGCTCAAAAATCTCGGGCAAATGCATAATTAATGTTTCTTTTCCTGCCACGGTTTCATGCTGCCAAACTTGCAATAGCACATCTGGCGTAAATAATTGTGAGGCCTGTTCAGCTAAAGGTAAATAGCTAATATGCCAAGGCTCTCGACCCACTTTTTTACCTTCAGGTTGGCTGATAAACGGCAAAGCAAACTCAAAGTGCGGTAGATTTTCAGTGAGAAATTCACTTAATTCAAAGAAATAGCCACCGCTTTCATATTCCCAAGGTTCAAGTTGTAATGATTGGCCTTGGGGCAAAAGATCAGGATCAAAAATATCGATTTCTGTTCCCCAATGATGACGACTTCCCCCAGGAAGCGCTGACCAACGTAAAATGGCTTGTGCTTTTTGCCAATCATCGAACGACGCTAAATCTAATGGATTTCCCGCATCATCATGCACTTTGCGTTCGCCGTTAAATTTACCGTTCCAAATGAGTTGTTGACGTTCAAAATCACGAAAGCTACTCGCGGGCTGCAAATTAAAGCCATTTTTGACCGCACTTTGTTGCAATCCTTGAAACGCTTTCATTGCCTCTGCTTGCAAAAAATGATTTGGAGAATGAGGTGTAGGCAAATTGATCAAATGTTCACGAGATTTGCCAGTTAACATTTCAGGCGTTAATTTCATCTTACTTGTCCAATAAATTCACTAACATTTGATGATAAATCTGACCGCACTTGGCAAGATCATCTACACTGACACATTCATTCACTTTATGAATCGTTGCATTAAGCGGCCCAAATTCCACCACTTCAGTGCCCATTAATGCAATAAAACGCCCATCAGAGGTGCCACCGCCTGTTTCTGCTTGCGGTGTAATAGCGGTTGTTTGCTCAATAGCCGTCGTTAATGCATCTAATAATTTACCCGGTTTCGTTAAAAATGGTTTACCCGATAAATTCCAATCAATACGGTATTTCAAACCATGTTTTTCAAGCATTTCCGCCACTTTCTGCTTAATAATTTCGTCTGTCACTTCCGTACAATAACGTAAATTGAATTGCACATAAAGCTCACCAGGGATGACATTATTACTCCCTGTGCCGGCATGAATATTCGCAATTTGCAAACTGGTCGGCGGGAAAAATTCGTTGCCGTTATCCCATTGATATGTGGTTAATTCCTGTAAGAACGGCGCTGCTTTGTGAATGGGGTTTTCCGCTAAATGAGGATAAGCTACATGACCTTGAATACCTTGAATGTATAGGTTGCCCGTAATCGAACCGCGACGGCCATTTTTGACTACATCGCCTAATGTTTTTGAACTAGACGGCTCGCCTACCATGCAATAAGTAATTTTCTCACCGCGCGCCATTAACGTTTCGACAACACGTACTGTGCCATCTTTCGCGGCAGCCTCTTCGTCAGAAGTAATCAACAAAGCAATCGTTCCTTTATGATTCGGATTAGCTTTCACATATTCTTCTGCCGCCACAATCATTGCTGCCAATGAGCCTTTCATATCTGCCGCACCACGACCATAAAGCATATCATCCACAATTTCGGCAGAAAATGGCGGATAAGTCCATTGCGTTTCATCTCCCGTCGGCACCACATCGGTATGCCCTGCAAAAGCGATAACGGGCTCGCCACTACCATGCTTTGCCCATAAATTTAACGTATCGTTGAAAGGCATCCATTCAATGTGAAAGCCGAGTTTTTCTAAACGCTCAGCAATCAATTGCTGAGAGCCCTCATCATTTGGGCTAATAGAGGGGCGACGAATGAGGTCTTGTGCCAAAGAAATCACTTTTTCTTTCATAAAAACTCCTAAGAAATACTACTCTTTTAAGCAAATGCTGCACTATATTCTTTTTCGTTGAAGCCAATCAATGCTTTACCATCTTGCAAAATAATCGGACGTTTAATTAACGTTGGATTTTCAGCTAATACCGAAAATACGGTGGATTTTGAGAGTGTATTTTTCACATTTTCATCAAGATTACGCCACGTTGTACTACGTTTATTGACTAAATTTTCCCAACCAAATTGTGCTTCTGCTTGTTGTAAGAATTGAGTATCTAATCCATCTACACGGTAATCATACAATTTATGTTCAATATTATGTTCAGTTAGCCACTTCAATGCTTTTTTTACTGTATCGCAGTTTTTAATACCATAAACGATAATCATATTCTCACCTCTAGAAATAAAAAATCCTCGATTTCATTTAGAACGAGGATTTTAACTGCTACATGAATTAATCACAAATAGATTAACCTATACAAACTTATACATCCAAAAGAAAAAGTGCGGTGAAAATCAACCGCACTTTTCAAAAGGGAAATTAGAATTCGTAACCTACGCCCACTTTAGCGCCATAGTTATTCACTTTAGTATCGTCAAAGCTACCTAAACGGTTATATTCTAAACCACCATTTGCATACACTTTGTCTGCTAATTTATATTTAGCACCCGCAACTACACCATAACCCACTTTGGTTTCAGAAGAGCTTTTATAACGTTGGTCTGCGCGGTCTTCAAATTTGAAACGGTTAGCCGCAAGACGAGCACCAACATAAGGTTCAATTTGAGAGTTGGTATCGAAGTCATAGAATACTGTCGCACCTAAACCTTGAACTTTAGTGCCTTGGAAGTTACCGTGATGTGTATAATCACCTGCTACACGTACATTACCTAATTTGTAACCTACTGCAACACGTGGCTCAATTTTAGTTTTGCTTGAACCACCATTGGTTAATTTAGTTCTTGAAAGACCAAGATCACCTTCTGCATATAAACCTGCATTTGCAGTTGAAGCAACCGCTAATGCACCAACAACGATAGCTAATAATGATTTTTTCATTGGATAACCCCTGTTATTTGATTGAAAACACTAGAAATATACCACACTGCTTATGAATTTTCACTATGAAAAACCAATTTTCCCTGACATTTTCGACATAAATAGGCAATTTTATCTCGTTGAATGCGATTATGCCGACGAATCGTTAAATAATGGGTCTGACATTCGCATTGATAAGCAAACATTTTGCCTTGCACATTTTCTACATCAAATTGATGACAAGTATCAGCCGGAAGATTAAATAACTGCGTCATCACCGCTTGCCACTCCTGCCCATGCGGTTTCACTCGACCAAATACTTGATACACAATAAGATGAGCTAATTCGTGTGGAACCACCTGACGAATAAATTCATCTGAATTTTCTAGTAACAAAGTGCGGTTAAATTGAATCTCATTTTTCTGCAAATAAGCTACCCCAGCTTTTACACCTCGCAAGTCATAACTGATTGTTGGAATAGGAAATTTCCGTTGAAAGTGATTTTCAGCGAGTTGTAATGTTTCTGCAAGTTTGCGCTGTACCTGCATTTTTAAATGCCGAAACTGAGTTTGAGATGAGATCATCATGTTAAGTAAACAAAAACCGCTAATTTAGCGGTTTTTATCATACACATTTTATTTACTTATTTAAGACCGGCTGCTGCACGCAATTCTTCTGCACGATCTACTTTTTCCCATGGGAATTGTTCACGACCGAAGTGTCCATACGCCGCAGTTTGGCGATAGATTGGTTGAATTAAATTTAACATTTTAATTAAACCATAAGGACGTAAATCGAAGAATTCACGCACTAACTTAACCAATACTTCGTTTGATACTTTTCCTGTACCAAAGGTTTCTACCATAATAGAGGTTGGCTCTGCCACGCCAATTGCATAAGAAAGTTGAATTTCACAACGATCTGCAAGACCTGCTGCAACAATATTTTTAGCCACATAACGTGCTGCATAAGCAGCTGAACGGTCTACTTTTGATGGATCTTTACCAGAGAATGCGCCACCACCATGACGAGCCGCACCACCGTATGTATCGACAATGATTTTACGACCCGTTAAGCCACAGTCGCCCATTGGGCCACCAATCACAAAACGACCAGTTGGGTTAATGAAATATTTTGTTTGTTGAGATAACCATTCGCTTGGCAAAATTGGCTTGATGATTTCTTCCATCACACCTTCGTAAATTTCTTTTTGTGACACTTCTTCACTGTGTTGTGTAGAAAGAACAACCGCATCCACGCCCACGATTTTGTTATCTTCGTATTTTAAGGTCACTTGGCTTTTCGCATCAGGGCGTAACCATGCTAATTTTCCGCTTTTACGCACTTCTGCTTGTTTTTCCATTAAACGATGCGCATAAGTAATCGCCGCAGGCATCAAGACTTCGGTTTCATTTGTCGCATAACCAAACATAATCCCTTGGTCACCCGCGCCTTGATCTAATGGATTCTCACGATCCACACCTTGGTTAATATCAGATGATTGCTTACCAATCGCATTTAATACCGCGCAAGAATTGCCATCAAAACCCATCTCTGAGTGTTTGTAACCAATATCACAAATGACTTGGCGAGTGAGATTTTCAATATCAACCCATGCTGATGTCGTAATTTCACCACCGACTAACGCCATCCCTGTTTTTACATAGGTTTCGCAAGCCACACGAGCTTTAGGATCTTGTTTTAAAATTTCATCAAGTACCGCATCAGAAATTTGATCGGCAATCTTATCTGGATGTCCTTCTGAAACGGATTCAGAAGTAAATAAATAGCTAGACATAAGTTCTCTTCTTTTGGATGTATTGACGTATAGACGTCTATAATACGCTTTTTTGACTAATAAGCAAGCATTCCTATCAAGTATTTTTGAAATGTGACAAGAAAATAAGCTTTCAGGCAAAATTCATCTACTTCACTAAATCCAACATTTCTTGCGCATTCGCCAAGGCAAGCTCTGTAATTTCACTGCCACCGAGTAATCTTGCAAGGGCAGAAACGCGTTCTTCTTGAGAAAGTGCGGTCATTTTAGTTTCAGTTTTATCATCAACGGTAAATTTCTCTACATTAAATTGATGATGCCCATGGCATGCCACTTGTGGTAAATGGGTTACGCAAAGTACTTGGCATTTATCGCCTAATTGACGTAATAATTTACCCACTACACTCGCCGTTTTACCGCTAATGCCAACATCGACTTCGTCAAAGATCAGCGTTGGAATCGCCGATTGATCGGACGTTAATACTTGAATCGCTAATGAAATACGAGACAACTCACCACCAGATGCCACTTTTGCTAGCGGTTGTGCTTGTTGTCCTAAATTACTGCGTAAAGTAAAGACAATATTATCTGCCCCATTTGCCGTCACTTTAGTTAAATCTGAATTCACTTCAATGAAAAACTCGGCATTTTCCATTGCAAGCCCTTTGATAGAATGTGTAACCTGTTGTGCTAATTTTCCCGCAGCTTGGCTACGGCTTTCATGTAATTGTTTTGCCGTATGTTGCATTTTCTCAAAGGCAGCTTTTTCTTCTAAAATCAGGCGTTCTTCACTTTCTGAAAAATCTAAAAGTGCAGTCAATTCCGCTTTTAATTTTTGGTGCCGCTCCACTAACTCTTCAGGTTTCACATTGTGCTTACGTGCAAGTTGTAAAGCTTGCCCCAAACGTTGTTCAATCTCTTGTAACAACATCGGATCTTGCTCAATATGAGAAGCAAGATGCTGCACTTCACTTGTCGCCTCTTGCACTTGGATA
>JABZOY010000043.1:0-12653 GCA_015255025.1 Haemophilus sp. | reverse complement strand
CATTGGTGTGGCACAAAAATTAGACTACCGCACCTTTAAGCTAGATATTCCTAAATTAAGTGTAAATGCCGATATTCAAAATAACAATTTAACCTTGAAATCAGACATTAACGTTCAAAATCAAGGTCGAATCGGCACAGACTTAAAAATTAATGATTTAAGTAAAGGTCGTCAATTAGGCGGTACCTTTACCATTGAAGGTTTACGCTTATCCTTAGCCAATCAACTTTTCTCTAGCGGTGAAAGCATAGATGGTGAAGTGGTCTCTCGCTTAAGTTTCGGTGGTAATTTAGAAAAACCATTATTAAACGGTAATTTTGATATTCGTAATGTCAAAACAAAACTGAAAAGCTTGCCTTTTGATGTGACTGATGGCCAAGTGGCAATTCGCTTTAATGGCACCTCTTCAACCTTAAATGGCCATGTTCAAACACCTGATAGCAAACTCAACATCAATGGACAAGCTAACTGGGCGCACATGAATAATTGGACGGCAGAAGTCAGAGCGCAAGCAGATAATTTCAAAGTCGATATTCCATCCATGGCGAAATTAAAAGTCAGCCCGAATGTGGTTGTCAAAGCCTCGCCAAAACTCTTAGATTTGAGTGGTAATGTGGATATCCCTTGGGCAAGAATTGCTATTGAAAGCTTACCGGACAATGCTGAACCGGTGAGTGAAGATGAAGTCATTTTAAATGGCCCAAGAAAAAGTAAAGAAGAACTCATTAATCGCCAATTTGCTTCAGAAACGAAATCTGGGATGCAAATTCAATCTGATTTAAAAATTAAAATCGGTGATGATGTACATTTAGATGCCTATGGTTTAAAAACGAATTTGGATGGTTTACTTTCGGTGAAACAGGATAAAGGTAAGCTAGGATTATTTGGTCAAATTAACCTAAAAAATGGTCGTTATGCCTCTTTTGGACAGGATTTATTAATTCGTAAAGGACAAATCAGCTTCTCTGGTTTACCTTCACAGCCGATGTTGAATATTGAAGCGATTCGTAACCCTGAGGCTATGGAAGACAGTAAAGTGACCGCGGGGGTAAAAGTGATTGGTATGGCGTCTAGCCCACAAGTCACGATTTTCTCTGATCCAGCCAAATCTCAAGACCAGGCACTTTCTTATTTATTAACCGGTCGCTCATTAGAAAACAGCGGTGAAGCAGGTTCCAGTGGTTCTGTGGGTGCCGCATTACTTGGCTTAGGTTTAGCGAAAAGTGGTAAAGTCGTCGGCAGTATTGGTGAAGCCTTTGGTATTCAAGACTTAAACTTAGGCACTGCCGGTGTTGGGGATAGCTCCAAAGTACAAGTTAGTGGTAATATTGGTAAACGCTTACAAGTGAAATATGGTGTAGGATTGTTTGATGGCTTAGCCGAAGTGACCTTGCGTTACCGCTTAATGCCACAACTTTATTTCCAATCAGTAACCAGCACAAACCAAGTTTTTGATTTATTGTATCAATTTGAATTTTAGGAAAGGACATGCATAACGACAAGCAACTGGCTCAACTCGTAGAACCTCATCACCGAAGTGAGGTCCGGGAGATTGCCGCCATTGATTTAGGCTCAAACAGCTTCCACATGATTGTGGCGCGGATTATCAATGGCTCAATCCAGGTGCTTTCTCGTTTAAAACAAAAAGTGAGGCTCGCCGATGGCTTAGATGAGCACAATGTATTAAGCCAAGAAGCCATTGAGCGCGGTGTAAGTTGCCTTGCACTTTTTGCTGAGCGCTTACAAGGTTTTGCCCCAGAAGATGTAAATGTGGTAGGCACTTATACCTTACGAAGAGCGGTCAATAATGACGAGTTTTTACGTCAGGCTGCCTCTGTCTTTCCCTATCCTATTAATATCATTAGCGGTCAAACGGAAGCCAAAACCATTTATGCGGGCGTTTGCCACACTCAACCCGAAAGCGGACGTAAACTGGTCATCGATATTGGTGGTGGCTCAACCGAAATGATCATCGGTGATGATTTCACCCCCTTAGTGGCAGAAAGTCGTCACATGGGCTGTGTGAGCTTTGCCAAAAAATTCTTCCCGAATGGCGAAATTTCAAAAGAAAACTTCGAGCAAGCTCGCCAAAGTGCGGTCAATAAAATTGAAGATTTAAGCTGGGAATATCGCAAGCTCGGGTGGCAATCAGTGTTAGGCTCATCTGGCACCATCAAAACCGTCTATCAAGTGATTACCGCAACCCTTGACCCGAACGGCATCATCACCGCTGAGCGCTTACAAAATTTAATTGAACGAACCTTACAAGCCTCCCATTTTGAAGAACTCAATATCGCAGGATTAAACCCTGATCGCGTGGATGTATTTGTACCCGGGTTAGCGATTTTAAGCGCTGTTTTTGACGTTTTTGGCTTAGAAAATATGCGTTATTCTGACGGTGCTTTGCGTGAAGGGGTGATTTACAGCCTGGAACAAAACTTCCAGGTTTCAGACATCCGTACTCGTACTGCATTAGGACTTGCCGAACAATTTAACTTAGATTTAGCGCAAGCTGATCGCGTGGCCAATAGTGCGAAAACCTTAATTGACCAATACACCCATTGGCAAAAACCGCATCTTGCTGATGAGATGAAAAATCTGTTGATTTGGGCAGCGCGTTTATTGGAAGTCGGCATTGTGATCAATCATCGCAATGTGCAAAAACATTCCGCTTATATTCTGCAAAATATGGAATTACCGGGTTTTGATCGTGAACAACAACGCTTATTGGTGAATTTGGTTCGTTATCACACGGGTGCATTTAAAAATAATGATTTACCGATTTTTGCTCGTTATGCAGATGAAGATGTCCTTGTTTTACTTCTTCTTTTACGTATTTCGGTGATTTTAAATAAATCTCGCCAAGCGACAGACAGCACCGACAAAATCAATCTTAGAATTGACCGCTCTTTGCAGACTTGGGAACTGACTTTTGAGAAACATTATTTGGATAACAATCCGTTAGTATGGAATGAATTGCGCTTAGAAAGCAATTTACTCAAAGATTTAGAACTCAGTTTGATTTTTAACTGATAAAATAGGGGCTTTCATGCCCTTATTTTTTATCTTGCTCCAATAGCAAGCTATAAATATTGGCGAGATAATAGCTCTGCTCGGCTTCGGGAATATCTTGCGGAATAAAAGAAAGCAAATCGTGGTGAATTTCCAAAACATCGGGGAAAATGACCGCACTTTGCATTTCATCATAAAAGGATTGATGGAGCGGAGAAACGCAACCGCCTCGTTTTAAGCGAGCAAGGCTGTTGGCAATATGCAATAAGAGTGTGATGACGGTCGGAATAGACACATCAATGCGCCAATGATGCTCTAGGCGACTTTGCAAAGTCAGAATAATATCAATAACGTCCTGATCAATCTGACCGCGAATTTTCCAACGGGTTAATTGTTTGAGTAACGACATAACATTCCTTTTTAAGATAGGATAACTTTACCGCTATTTCATAAAATTACCAGTGCACAGATCACAAAATTGAAACAAAGTGAAAAAATTTACGAACTAGGAAAGCAATAAATGATAGATAACAGACTTTTTGAAAAATATGATGGCTTGATTTTTGATATGGATGGCACCTTAATCGACACCATGCCAGTGCATGCACGCGCATGGAACCTAGTAGGGGAACAATTTGGTTATCGTTTTAACAGCCAAATTATGTATGATTTAGGTGGCGCAACTGTGAGCACTATCGCCTCTGCCATTATGCAAGATGCCGGTATGCCACAAGAACGTTTAAATGAAGTCATACAAGCAAAACGCAAACTTTCCTATGAATTGATTCCAACAGAATCAAAATTACTTCCGACCTTTGACGTGGTGCGTCATTACTATCAACAAAAGCCAATTGCACTTGGTTCAGGCTCAAACCGCCAAATCATTGATATGTTAATGCAAAAATTAGATATCAAACATTACTTTAACGCTATTGTCAGCGCTGATGATGTGAAAGAACATAAACCGCATCCAGAAACCTTTTTACGCTGTGCAGAATTGGCAAAAGCCGAACCATCACGCTGTATCGTCTTTGAAGATGCCGATCTCGGCGTAAAAGCGGGATTAAGTGCAGGGATGGATGTGTTTGATGTCAGAACGCGCGAGATTATTAGAGCCTAATGTGGGACATTTTCTCTTTCAGCTTTTTGGCTGATTTTTGGCAAACCCATGGCTTGTGGTTGATGTTTTTCAGCGCTTTCTTAAGTGCCACCATCTTGCCGGGTAATTCAGAAATTGTGTTTGTCACCCTTGCTGCACCAAAAGTATTGGTCGGTTCATTATTAAGTGCGGATATTTTTTGGCTTGTTTTTCTGGCAACTGCAGGCAATACACTTGGCAGCCTCACCACCTACTGGATTGGGCGATGGTTTCCGAAAATTGACAGTAAAAATGACCGCACTTTATGGGCGATAAACAAAATACAACGCTATGGTGCTATCACTTTATTATTAAGCTGGTTGCCTATTGTCGGGGATGTGTTTTGTGCGGTAGCCGGTTGGCTTCGTTTGAATTGGCTAAGTTGTTTGATTTTTATGACGATTGGAAAAGGACTGCGTTATATTGCCTTGCTCTTTTTCAGTTTACCTTTCGTGTCATAGCCGTGAATAGCCTTTGTGCATAACCTGGTTGTGGGCTAGAATAAAGACGAATTAATATTCAACAGATAAAAAAACGCCCCTTATCGAGTAAGGGGCAAATAACCTAAGGAACCAATTTTATTAAAACAACTGCAAGTTGCTTGTTCTATAAGACCGACGCTAAAAAGAAAAGTTCAAAGAAATTGTAAAAAAATGTAAAAAAATTTACAAAAACTTGCAATTAATTTACAAATCACTGATTTTCAAGGAAATAAATATGCCATTACTCGACAGTTTTAAAGTGGATCACACCCGTATGAACGCACCTGCCGTGCGTGTTGCCAAAACGATGCGTACCCCAAAGGGCGATGACATCACCGTTTTTGATCTTCGTTTTTGTATTCCAAACAAAGAAATTCTCCCACCAAAAGGGATTCACACCCTTGAGCATTTATTTGCGGGCTTCATGCGTGACCATTTAAACAATGACAATGTAGAAATCATCGATATTTCCCCAATGGGCTGTCGCACAGGTTTTTATATGTCATTAATCGGCACACCAAACGAGCAACAAGTGGCTGATGCATGGTTAGCTTCCATGAAAGATATTTTAACCGTGCAAGATCAAAACCAAATTCCAGAATTGAACGAATACCAATGTGGGACTTACACCGAGCATTCTTTAGAAGAAGCACATGATATTGCTAAAAATGTGATTGCTCGCGGTGTGGGGATTAATAAAAATGACGATTTAGCGCTTGATGAATCTTTCTTAAAATAAGGACACAACATGACAACCTTAGGTACAGCATTAACCCCGAATGCTATCAAAGTGATGATGCTTGGCTCTGGTGAACTGGGCAAAGAGGTGGTGATTGAATTACAACGTTTAGGCGTGGAAGTGATTGCCGTCGATCGTTATGAAAATGCCCCAGCACAACAAGTGGCACATCGTGCTTATACGATTTCCATGCTAGATGGTGCAGCCCTCAAAGCCTTAGTGGAAAAAGAGCGCCCAGATTACATCGTGCCGGAAGTAGAAGCCATCGCGACTGATACGCTGATTGAATTAGAACAAGCGGGTTTTAATGTTGTGCCTACCGCCAAAGCCACCAAGCTGACGATGAATCGCGAAGGCATTCGCCGTTTGGCTGCCGAAGAGCTTGGCTTACCAACCTCACCTTATCAATTTGTCGATAACTTTGCGGACTTCCAAAGTGCGGTTGAAAAAATCGGTATTCCTTGCGTAGTGAAACCGATTATGTCTTCTTCTGGCCACGGTCAAAGTATTTTAAAATCCAAAGACGACTTACAAAAAGCCTGGGATTACGCTCAACAAGGTGGTCGCGCAGGCGCAGGACGCGTGATTGTAGAAGGGTTTGTTAAATTCGATTATGAAATCACCTTACTCACCGTTCGCCACATTAATGGCACCAGCTTCTTAGCGCCAATCGGCCATCGTCAAGAAGATGGCGACTATCGTGAATCGTGGCAACCACAAGCCATGTCTGATGCAGCCTTGAAAAAAGCACAAGAGGTCGCAGAAAAAATCACCACTTCATTAGGTGGTCGCGGTATTTTCGGCGTGGAAATGTTTGTGTGTGGTGATGAGGTTATCTTCAATGAAGTTTCCCCTCGACCACATGATACTGGTATGGTCACGCTAATTTCTCAAGAATTATCTGAATTTGCCTTACACGCCCGTGCAATTTTAGGCTTACCTATCCCAGAAATCACCTTAATTAGCCCATCCGCTTCCAAAGCCATTGTGGTAGAAGGTCAATCGAAAAACGTGCAATTTGGCAATATCACCGAAGTATTGGCTGAACCGCACACCAATATTCGCATTTTCGGCAAAGTCGAAGTCAATGGCCATCGCCGTTTAGGTGTCTTACTTGCTCGTGATGTTTCCGTAGAAAAAGCATTAGAAAAAGTAGAGCGCGCTTACGCGAAGTTGGATGTGAAATTATAAAGTTTGCTCAACTTAAATATCGTTGAAAATAAAAAGTGCAGTCAATTTTTAAGAGGTTTTAAAACCCTTTGGAAATTGACCGCACTTTATATCTAGATATTTTAAATTATATACCTTTTAGGTAGCTAAAAATTTAAAAGCCAATAAAAACCTAACGTCAGAAAACTTAATCTTTTGGATATATTACTGAAATACCTATCCATTAAAATTCAATGATCTATTTTTTCCCTACCTAAGATTCCTAATATAACAATAAAAAGTATATATAAATAAAATTTTTTTATAAAAGAGAAGAAATCCTGTACTCCTCCATATTCTATATATTCAAATAAATAAAAAATTGATGTAGCTAAAAAAGAAACTATAGCTACTTTTATTAGTGTAATAATAAATTTCATTATTCTCCTTTAGAAGGCTTATCTCTATTTATGCTTTCTTTATTATAATCAACAGCATTATTAACTGATGAAGATATAAATTTAGTCATTGTATCACTCAAACCAAATTTTTTACCTAACCCCTCAATGCTCATTGATATGCTATTAGATTTACCAGAATCATAAAAAGCATCGTTAGCACCTTTACCATCTTTAGCAATCCCTTTCAATGTATCAAGTCCTAAAGATTGCAATGGGTTTGCCGTATAAAAAGCGGAATCATAAGCTGCATTTACACCAACATTATATACAGAGCCCAAAACATCTGCTGGATTAGATAAACTTTTCGAGCCATCCATATAATAAAACGATTCACCTGCGACCCCTGCACCAGTACTGACACCAAGTGCTGTCTTATATGGTTTAGGCATTGAAGCTATAGCTTTCCCAGTATCAACAACCAACTCAGCTGGTCGATAAGAATAATAAATCCCTTGACTCACTAATTCCCGAGTTCCTTCAATACCTTCTCGTGCCGCTATTTTAGCTGTATTAACTCCTTTCGCAATAGCATCCGCATACGCAAGCTGTCCGTTGATATAGGCATTTGCTGCTTTTGTTAAAGTGGTATTGTAGGCTTTAATTCCCTTATCAACTAAATTAACATATCTTATCTGACCATCAATGTAAGCTTTTGTTGCCGCATCTTTGCCAAGACGTAACACTTGCCCCCCTTTATTAGCTAGAGTAATAGCCTCACCTCCAACTGTTGCGGCGGCTTTCTCCATGAGGGCAACACTTCTTACAACAGCAGTTCCACTACCTAAAGCAAACATAGAGCCTGCCTCCAACCCATCCTTAACTGAATAAGCTATTTTCCCATTCGCTGAATTTTTATAATTCTCAGAAGCATCAAGTTCGTTCTTGACAGTATAATACATATCTTCATCACGAGAATGTTTTTCAGAACGCCATCCTAGCCAGTTCTTACTCTCTTCTGGCAAAGTATTCACTGCTTGCGATCTTTGCGCATCCGTACCAGCAAAAGGGAAATGACCATAATCTCGTTTTGGTACAGGATCGTTTATTAAATATTCTGATTCAAAACGATTTTGAGCATTAACCAGTGATGTTGGTGATGCCAATTTATAACCAGATGCGGTATTCCCCGTAACAGTTTCTATATAATAACGATCTACATAGCTTAAAAATGCCTCTCTTTCCTTGCTATTTAAGGAATTTGGATCTTTTCTAAATTTATCCAAGAGAATGTCACTACGCTGATCTGATTCAATTAAATCTCTAAACTCCAATTTTTCTTTGTTTGTTAATTTTTCTCCACGATGATATTTTGTTTTTAAGGCATTTAATCTCGCTCTTGATGCATCACTCAAGAAATTATTCTCCACTGCATTCTTAGTTGTAGTTAATCCTACACCAATCCCTTGGCTACTATTTGCTGCCGCTCCACCCACTAAAGCACCGGCGGCTTGACTAACAGAAGATACGACCTCTTTCTCCCCTCGATTAAGTTGGTTCGGCTTTTTACCATAAAGCTCTTTTGCAATTACATCAGCCATCACCTCACCCGCTAAAGCACCACCAGCTCCCGCTGCTGCATTTTGATTTGCGGAGTAAGCTTCCACCGCGCCCCAAACTGCATGGGCAACCTTATTAGCCATAGGGCTACCCTCAGTGGCTAGCTTAATTTGATGATTTATTTCTGGCGAAATTGCGGAGGTAGCAATACCCGCTGCTGGCAAACCACCCAATGCTGCAGAAATAGCATTCATGGCACCATCAATTTTTCGCTTATATTCTCCTCCAGTTTGCCACTTGTCCGCTTCATTATTAGCCGTTATCAGATTTTGGTTAGCCGTATTTAGTGCGGCTTCATTTTCTTTGCTTGGGTTAGCTTTATACGCACGGTCAGCCGCTTCTTGAGCAGCTTGTGCTTCACGTTGTTTGGCAACCGCTTCTTCACCTAATTTATTTGCAATTGCATTCCCAGCAGCACTCGCAGTTTGAACAAATCCTTTTGTTGCATCCACCTGTATATTAAGTTCTTTTTGTAAAGCATTCTTATCAAAACGATTTTCTAATTTACCACTTTGACTTTCCGCATTATCAGTACTGATATCGGTTTTAATTGCTGCAAGTGTCTCAGTGATGGATTGCCCTGTAAGTGCTTGTTGTGCGTTTTCATTACGAATTTCAATATTTTGAGTATTGATACCGCTTTTTGTTGTGCTAGATTGGCTATCGGAATCTTTACCATACACCAATGCAGGGTTTAGGTTTAATAGTAATATTCACATTTTCGGCAAAAGAGAAATAAATGACCATCGCCGCTTAGGTATCTTACTCGCTCGTGATATTTCCATAGAAAAAGCATTGGAAAAAGTAGAGCGCGCTTACGCGAAGTTGGATGTGAAATTATAAGATTTGCTCAACTTAAGTATCGTTGAAAATAAAAAGTGCGGTCAATTTTGAGAGGTTTTAAAACTCTTTGAAAATTGACCGCACTTTTAACTTAAAATTCTAAGCGCTGTGTTAAGCCTTCTTCGGGTTCTTGACTTCGGAAAATCAGCCATAACCTCAACACATCAATCATAATTCCACGCGGTAAAGTGAGATAAAGTGATTCCTCTTCTTGGGCAAAAAGGAAATAAAAATTCACTTGATCGTTCATCACCTCAACGCCCCAAGAATTAGAGGAGATATCCGCTTCTTGAGTCATCTCATCTGTTAAGATTGACAATGAATGATCTAAAAAAGAGAAATAATTTGGACCACCCATTGGATCATTCAAATAGCCGGTTAGTGGATTTAGTTGATGATTTTCTTCTAAATAGCAAGTTGGAATAATTTGACCTTTATGCTGAATATACGTAAAAACAAGTTTCATCTTTACTCCTGCTCAGCACTTGGAAAAGCGGTGACGACAGGATAGGTATAACCTTCTATACGCACGCCTGAATTTGAAATGCCAACCCACATACCTTCAGCTTTACGAATAGGATCTAAATCATCTACTTGATTCATATAAGCAGAATTAATTTCTACTTTGATACGATCTGCCGTCCACGTTTGAGGAAACATCAAGGTCTCCCCATTATTGTTAGTTTTAGCAATATATTGATTAGTTTCACTATCAAAGGCGGAAATCTGTGCTAAATATACGCCATTTGGATAAGTGTATAATATCCGATCAACACGGATATTACCTAAGGTGGAATGGCCACCGATCATGACTGTCATTTATAAGCATCCTCTGAGTCGATAATTTCTTGGTAATCTGGCTGCTTTAACTCTACAGGTCTTTGAATGAAACTATACCACCGTCTAGCCAAATACGTTAATTCCTCTCTATCTACAATATAATACTTTTCCTCACTAGGATCATAATCTGCAGGTCTATCTTCAGGTAAATACAAGGAGAATCCCAAATATACCTTATCCTTATCTATTACTGCATCCATCACATCCGTACTAACATAATCTTTATCTATAGATAAATCGGCTAATGTAATACTACTATCAAAATTTAAAGTATCTAAATATATACGTACATATTCATCTCTCCAGGAGTGATTTTCATCATTTAAAAACACACAAGTTGATTTATAAAAACTTGAATCATCAAACTTAAATAATAATTTCATATACTTTTCCTAATTATAACTAGGAGCCTTAGGATAAATAGTGTCGATTTTTCCATTTTCCTTAACATACCAACGAACTTCAACTCCTGATTTTGTCACTCCTTTCCACTCAGACTTAGTACTAGGAACTTTGCTAGCATTTTTAAATGCATGCTCCAATTCAACTTTTAATCTATCCTGAGTCCAAGTTCTTGGAAACATTGTTGATACACTATCTTTTTCCTTACCAGATTTTTCTAAAAATGGCTTCGCATTTGGATCTTTTAAAGCCCTAGGATTTGGAATAGAAACTTTAGCCTCATAAACACCGTTTGCATATTCTTTAATTACTTTTTCCACTTTTACATTTCCGAGTGTGGTGTGTCCTCCTTTAAAGAAACTACCTTTTGGCTCACCATTAATAATATGTTTTTCTAACACTTTATCAGAAATTGGTAATTTAATATTTTTCGCCAACTCATTAGCTTCTCTATTTAAATTCTGTTCATTTAAATAAAAGTCTTTTTGGCGATTAGAAATCCTTTCATTTAATCCTTTATTTCGATTTACTCCTAGATTTGTATTATCCCTTGAATAATCCACATCTGGTGAACGAACCCACTTACCCCCAATCCATTTCATAGTTTTTCCAGCCACAGAGACCGTTGCAGCACCGGTTGTTAAACCAAAGAAGACCTCTCCCACATCTTGAGGATTTCCATCTGTCATCTCACGTAGCGCTTTCTCAACAGAATGCGCAGGGATATCTTGCTCAATCCATTCTTTTGGTAGACGAACAAGTTTCTCACCTATGCGCAAGGTATCATCTAATACCTCACCGAAAGATGTATTATCAATATAATCTTTCGCTGATTTTAAACTTTCCTTCGTTTTTTGTGGCCCTGAATTTGTTAAGCCATACCAAATTGAACGAAAATAGGCATCATCTGGATAATAATTTCTTGCTAGGGACTCAAAATCCTTACCTTCTGATACATGAGCCAAATAAGCATTAAGTTGTTCTTTAAAATGCTTATTCGCTTCCTGTGAATAGGCTAGATAACAATCTGAATTACCTGCACATTGTTGCTCTGCGCTGCGTTTTGCTGCGAGAAGCTCCCGCTCAAGGGATTGACGATATTCATCCAGTTCTTGATTCCGTTTTTTACTAAGCTCATTAGTTTCCTCGACCACTCTCATTTCGCAATCAGAATCACCTTTACAAGCTTTATATTTTCTTTCTGCTTCAACTAAATCAGATGGTTTTAAATAATTATTCTCCACCGCATCTTTCGCTGTCTTAGCTGCAATAATCGCCCCATCAGAGCTATCTGATAAACTACCACCAGCAATACCTGCTGCTACTTGGCTTAAAGACGATACAGTACGTTTTTCTTCTTCGCTAAGCTTTTCAGGTGATTTATTGTAAAGTGTCGAGGCAAGAAAATGAGCTGCCGCCTCACCACCTGCCGCACCTGCCGCCCCCGCAGCAACATTACGGTTGCCTGCATAAGCCTCTACCGCGCCCCAAAGTGCATGAGCTGTCAAATTGAGCGCGGTATTCACATTGCCTTTTGCATCTGTTGTCGCTTTCTTAATTTGATTATTCACCGCAGGCGATAATCCTGAAGCCACCACTTCCGCAGCCGGTCTGCCGGCTAAAGCGGTGCTGATAACATTTAATGCCGAATCAATGACAAGACGTTGACTTCCACCTGTTTCCCATTCTTTGGCTTCGCGACTCGCTGTCTCAAAATTATCTCGTGCTTGTTTGACTAAAGCGCGGTTAGTTTCGTTGTTGTTTTCTGCCTTGGCTTTTTCTGCTTCTTCTAACGCAATTGCGGCTTCATTACGCTTCGCTTTCGCTTCTTCACCAAATTTATTAGCAAGCAAACTTCCAGCTTCCACGACATTTGGTCCAAATTTCTCTGTCACCTCACGTTGGAAATCGAGCTCTTTTTGAACATCATCTTTATTAAAACGATTTTCTAATTTGCCACTTTGGCTTTGTGCACTCTCTGTAGTGATATCTGTTTTTATCGCAGCAATTTCTTCTTGTACCGTTTTGCC
>JABZOY010000042.1:12922-13242 GCA_015255025.1 Haemophilus sp. | reverse complement strand
AAGGTACAGAAAACCGTATTAATGTGGCTCGTAATAAATTTAATGAAGCTGCACGTATCTATAATGAAAAAGTACGTCAATTCCCAACTAAATTAGCTGCAATGATTTTTGGTTTTAAAGCTAAACCTTACTTTAAATCAGCTGCAGGCGCTGAAAACGCACCAACTGTAAACTTTAACTAAGGTTTATCTATGCCATTCTTTTCCAGAATTCCGGTAGATAAAAAGCAAATCGAGGCGGCGATTAGTCGCCTCGAAAGCTTAAGTTCGGCTGAGTTACGTGTTTATATTGAACGCAAAGTACCAAATGCTTCAGCACAA
>JABZOY010000042.1:0-12912 GCA_015255025.1 Haemophilus sp. | reverse complement strand
ATTGTCACCAATGGAACGTGCTTTAGAAGTGTTTGATGAACTGGAAATGTATAAAACAGCAGCACAAAATGCTGTGTTGATTTATGTGGGATATAAAAATCATCTTTGCGCAATCGTAGGTGATAAAGGCATTCATCAATTTGTTGATGTGGCTTATTGGCAGTTACAATGCGATTTAATGATTGAGCAGTTTAAACAAAAAGCTTATACACAAGGCATTGTGGATGCGATTGATCGTATCAGTGATATTTTATCTCGCCATTTCCCTATTCAGCCTGATGACGTGAATGAATTATCGAATGAGGTAATTATTAATGGCTAAGCTTTTATCTTTTATGAAAAGTGCGGTTATTTTTAGCCTTGTTTTTTTTGCTCAAATGGTTGCTGCAGCAGAATTTCCGCCAGTTCCAAATCCTTTTCATTACATTAACGATTACACCAACACACTTTCTGCAGAGCATAAGCAAATTTTAGAAAATAAACTGATTGCTTATAGCAAAGAAACGAGTTCACAAATCGCTGTCGTTTTGGTTCCTACAACCGGTGAATATGAAATTGCTGATTATACCTTTGTTTTAGGTGATAAATGGGGCATTGGACGAAAAAATCTGAACAATGGCGTATTGATGCTGATAGCGAAGGATGATCGCAAAGTCTTTATCGCAACAGGTCAAGGTTTAGAAGGTGTATTGCCAGATGCTTTTTTATCGCAAGTCATCCGTTCGGCAATTTTGCCACAATTTAAGCAAGGTCAATATGCACAAGGAATTAATGATGGCTTAAACCAAATTATTGCGGCAAGTAAAGGCGAGTTTGATGCAGCACAAGTTGAAGAAGATGCGTTCGATAAGTACATCCCATTCTTAATGGTATTGGCGTTTATTGCTATTGTATTATTTGGTGAATTCCAATATCACAAAGATGAAGTCTATATTAGCCCGAATCAACGTGACCAACTGAATAAAATCATTCGTCAAAGTACGATTTCTCGTCGTCGTGGTGGCGGTTCCGGTTTCGGAGGCGGGTTTGGTGGAGGCTTCGGCGGAGGCGGTTCTTCCGGTGGGGGCTTTGGCGGCGGTGGCTTCGGCGGCGGTGGAGCGGGTGGAAGTTGGTAAGACCAAGTCTTTCACTCAGGTTCTATCTTATGCTAAAATAGCGCCCTATTCAGACTTATTTGAACAAGGAACATTATGGAAACGTTAGACAAAATCAAAAAACAAATCGCTGAAAACCCAATTTTAATTTACATGAAAGGTTCACCAAAATTACCTTCTTGTGGTTTCTCTGCGCGTGCATCAGAAGCGTTAATGAATTGCAAAGTGCCTTTCGGCTATGTTGATATTCTTCAACATCCAGATATTCGTGCTGAATTACCAGCTTATGCAAACTGGCCAACTTTCCCACAATTATGGGTAGAAGGTGAGTTAATTGGTGGTTGTGATATTATTTTAGAAATGTATCAAGCTGGCGAACTTCAAACTTTATTAAGCGAAGTAGCGGCTAAACATCAAGCTTAATTGACGATAGACTACCAAGATAAACCTGCTTTTTAGCAGGTTTTCTTTTGCTCAAAAAATGATAAACCAGATATAAAAGTGTGATCGGATTAACATTTTTAAATGAAATAACTTGTTGATTAAATTTCCTTAAGATAGACTACATCGCATTAGTCGGGGTGCCTATATTAATGGCTGAGAGATACCCGTGAACCTGAAACAGATAATGCTGGCGTAGGAAACTAATCATCTCATTATGCTGTTTCGTTATGCAAAAATAAGGAGAACGCATAATGAACAAAACGCTTCCCATTTTAACCGCACTTTTTACTGCTTCCGCTTTCGCACAAGCTGCACCTCAAACATTAGATGTTTATACTTATGATTCATTTAGTGCAGATTGGAGTGCTGGACCAAAAGTTAAAGCGGCTTTTGAACAACAATTCCCGCAATGTAAGCTGAATTATGTGGCTTTTGACAATAATGGCACCTTGTTTAACCGTGTTCGTCTAGAAGGTAAAAAAATTAAGGCGGATGTGGTGCTCGGTTTAGATAGCTATCAAATTGAAGATGCACAAAAACTCAATATTTTTGAGCCAAATAAAGTGGATTTAAGCCAGTTACGTTTACCCATTAAATGGGAAAATCACACATTCTTACCATTTGATTATGCGCAATATGCGTTTATTTATGACAAGAATAAATTGGCAAACCCTCCAAAGAGCTTAAAAGAATTAGTTGAGCGTCAAGATCTTAAAGTGTTATATCAAGATCCACGTACAAGCAGTATTGGACGTGGTTTATTACTTTGGATGAATGCCGTTTATCCAGCAGCAGATGTCGCAAATGCCTGGAAAACCCTTTCTAAACATACTGTCACGGTCACAAAAGGTTGGACGGAATCTTACGGCGCCTTCTTAAAAGGCGAAGGGGATGTGGTTTTAAGCGTCAATACTTCGCCGATTTACCATATTCTTTCTGAACAAAAAGACAATTATGTGGCAACGGAATTTGCAGAGGGTAGCGTATTACAAGTTGAGGTTGCGGCAAAAGTTGCTAACCGTAATAATGCCTGTGCTGATGAATTTTTAGGATTCTTACTTTCACCGCAAGCTCAAGCGGATATTGCCAAAAATAATGTGATGTTACCCGTGGTAGAGACCGATATCGAAAGTCATATTGATGCGCTTAATTCTCGCGCAAAATCAATGCGTATTTTAGATACCACAACGGTAACAAGTGAGCAGCTTAAAGGCTGGATCAATCAATGGCAAAAAGCCTTATCTAAATAGTATTAATGAGCTTATTGCAACATCCGCATTTTCGTCCTCGCCATTATTTGGGCGGAAGTGCGGTCATTTTTTTCATCGTTTTACTTTATGGATTTTCCCTTTCTGCGGTTTTTTCAGTAGGAAGTGATTATGCCTTATCTGATTTCTTAAAAGACGATTATTTGCATCAAGTCATCGCCTTTAGCTTCGGGCAGGCATTCTTGTCAGCCTTGCTTTCTAGCATAATTGGTATTTTATTTGCACGCGCTTTTTTCTATTTAGATTTCAAAGGCAAATCGCTCATTTTACGTATTTTTTCCCTCACCTTTGTTTTGCCGGCATTACTGGCTATTTTCGGTTTGATTGGTATTTATGGCACGGCCGGTTGGCTAATACAACTGCTGCAAACTTTAGGTGTTTCGTGGAAACCCTCCATTTATGGTTTAAGTGGCATTCTCATTGCTCATTTATTTTTTAATATTCCTTTAGCGGCACGAATGAGTTTACAGGCTTTGCAAAGTGTACCGACCGAACAGCATCAACTCGCGGCACAATTGAATATCAAAGGTTTCACATTTTTCCGCTTAATTGAATGGCCTTATTTGAAAAGCCAAATAGTGTCTGCCTTTGTACTGATTTTTATGTTGTGTTTCACCAGTTTCACGATAGTGTTGGCACTGGGTGGCGGGCCACAAAATAGCACATTAGAAGTCGCGATTTACCAAGCCATTTTCTTTGAGTTTGATTTACCTAAAGCCGCACTTTTTGCGCTTGTGCAATTTGCGTTTTGTTTTGCGTTATTTTCACTTTCACAATATTGGGCAAAAGCACCTGAAACCCAGATTTCGCAACGTTATCGATGGGTTTTACCTGTTTCAAGTGCAGTCAAATTTGGACATATTTTTGTCTTATTCTCGGTGTGCTTATTTATTCTAACTCCCTTATTCAATATTGTTTTCCAAGGTTTGTCTGCGACCCCATTATTTGGCTATTGGCAAAATCCACAATTATGGAAGGCGCTTGCTTATTCATTAACCATGGCACCGACAGCCGGGATTTTATCAGTATTATTTGGATTCTTCTTATTGTTACTCTCCCGTCAGCTACAATGGTTATATCACCCTAAATTAGTTCACTTAATTTTAACGGGGGGCATGATGATTTTAGCCATTCCGACGATTGTCTTAGCAGTCGGCTTATTCCTTTGGTTGCAAAATATTGATTTTTCGGCAGGGCATTTGTTTGTAGTGGTATCGGTTTGTAACGCCTTGGCTGCCTTGCCATTTGTCATCAAAATTCTCAATACACCAATGAATCAATCGATGCAATATTATGAAAAACTCTGTTTATCGCTGAATATTACAGGCTGGCAGCGTTTTCGTTTAATTGAATATCCGCTACTAAAAGCACCGTTGAAATATGCCTTGGCGCTCGCAACGACTTTATCTCTCGGCGATTTTACAGCGATAGCCTTATTTGGTAGTCCTGATTTTACTTCGTTGCCTCATTTGCTTTATCAACAAATCGGGCAATATCGAAGTCAAGAAGCGGCAGTGACGGCATTGATTTTATTGGGCTTATGTTTAGGTTTATTTATGTTTATTGAAGGGCAGAAGGAACAACATGATTAAATTAAATAATGTGGTCTTCAATTATCAATCCATGCCGATGGTATTTGATTTACATATTCAAGCCCAGGAAAAAATCGCCATCATTGGTGAAAGTGGTGCAGGAAAAAGTACCTTGCTGAATTTAATTGCCGGCTTTGAATATGCTGATAGTGGCGAGATTTGGCTCAGTGGTGAAAACCATACTAAAACGGCACCTTTTGAACGCCCTGTTTCCATGCTATTTCAGGAAAATAATCTCTTTACTCATCTTTCTGTAGAAGAGAATATTGCCTTAGGTTTAAAACCGAATTTAGTCTTAAATGCAGAAGAAAAAGCACTTGTAGAACAAGCTGCAAGTGCGGTCAATTTACAGGATTTTTTAACGAGAAAACCGACCGCACTTTCAGGTGGACAAAAACAGCGAGTAGCACTGGCGCGCTGTTTGCTACGAGATAAACCCATTTTATTATTGGATGAGCCTTTTTCCGCACTTGATCCTAAATTACGCATTGAAATGCAGGATTTAATGGATCAATTATGTGAAGAGAAAAAGCTCACCATGTTACTGGTGACTCATCAACCCAAAGAAATTGAACGGCATATTGATCGAGTGATTGAAATTCATCAAGGAAAAGTGATCTGATCTCTTTTTATCATATTGCAGAGTAATATGCTCAACTTAATAAAAGCGACATAGCTTAAACGAGGAAAATATAATGACCACAACAAATGTAGTACAGCTTTCATCTATTACGCCCCATCCATCAGTAGAATATTGGTCTGTTTGTAAAGTCGAAGCGTTGTTTGAAACACCTTTTTTAGAATTAATCTATCGTGCAGCTCAAGTGCATCGAGAGCATTTCAATCCAGGTGCAATACAGTTATCGACGTTGATGTCGATTAAAACGGGTGGCTGTCCGGAGGACTGTGGTTATTGTCCACAATCAGCACGTTATCAAACAGGCGTACAAAATCAGCAGATCTTAGATATTGATGAAATTGTCGAAAAAGCCAAAATTGCTAAAGCACGTGGTGCAGGACGTTTTTGTATGGGCGCGGCATGGCGCGGTCCTAAGCCTAAAGATATGGAAAAAGTGACGGCGATTATTCGTGCGGTAAAAGATATTGGCTTAGAAACTTGCGGTACTTTTGGCTTACTACAAGATGGTATGGCGGAAGAGTTAAAAGATGCAGGATTGGATTATTACAACCACAATCTAGATACCGCTCCAGAGAATTATCACAATGTCATTGGCACGCGTCGTTTTGATGATCGTTTAAGTACATTAGGAAAAGTGCGTCATGCCGGTTTAAAAGTTTGCTGTGGTGGTATTGTGGGTATGAATGAAACCCGTAAAGAGCGAGCAGGCCTCATTGCAAGTTTGGCAAATCTTGATCCTCAGCCAGAGTCAGTGCCGATTAACCAATTAGTGAAAGTAGAAGGTACACCGATGGCAGATGCAGCTGATTTAGATTGGACAGAATTTGTTCGTACCATTGCGGTTGCGCGTATTACCATGCCAAAAAGTTATGTTCGCCTTTCTGCAGGTCGTCAAGGTATGAGTGAAGAAATGCAAGCCATGTGTTTTATGGCGGGAGCAAATTCGATTTTCTATGGGGATAAATTGTTGGTGACAGGCAACCCAGAAGAAGATGGCGATCAACTTCTTATGGCTAAATTGGATCTTGAGCCGGAAACGGAAGAAAATAGAAAGCCACTCGACAGAAATTAGTCATAAAAAAAGTGCGGTGAAATCTACCGCACTTTTTGTTAAGGCTTACTTAACTTGTTCGGTTAAGCAAGGCTGAATTTTATTTAGCATTTCTTTTAAAATACGTGCTGGTGCAGCCACGATATTGCCTGAGCGTAAATAGCCGTGACCCGCATTGAAATCACATACTAAACCGCCCGCTTCACGCACGATTAAATCACCCGCTGCGCAATCCCAAGGTTTTAAGCCCATTTCGAAATAACCGTCAACGCGACCAGAAGCCACATAGCAAAGGTCTAATGCGGCAGAACCTGTACGACGGAAATCTGCTGCTTCATCAATTAAGTTATTCATGATGGCAAATTGAGTTGGCATCAAGCTTGGTTGTTTGAATGGGAAACCGGTGGCTAAAATCGCCCCGTTAAGTTCATTTTGACTATCTACACGTAAACGCACTTCATTTAATTTTGCGCCTTCACCACGCACGGCCGTGAATAATTCATTACGAATAGGATCGTAAACCACACCCACTTCGGTACGGTTTTTTACACGGATAGCAATAGAAACGGAGAAATGTGGCAAACCTTTTACGAAGTTGGTTGTGCCATCTAGTGGATCAATTACCCATTGAATATCACTGTCTTTGCCTTCTAATGCACCACGTTCTTCACTGATAATTGTGTGATCAGGATAAGATTTTTGAATGATTTCAATGATCTCAGCTTCAGCGGCTTTATCGACGCTGGTCACATAATCATTAATACCTTTTTTACTTGTTTGGATGTCATCACGGCGCTCATAGTTTTTAGCAATTACGTTGCCCGCTCTTCGTGCCGCACGAATAGCGATATTTAACATTGGATTCATATTTCCACCAGATTTTAAAGAACAGATAAATAGGTCGCCTATTATAAGGGAGTTTTAGTAAATAGCCAGTTGAAAATGTTTAATTCACGGTTTTTCCCGTTTTTTAAAGGAAATTTGCGATCAGTATCGCAAAAATAAAGTAGCCAATTTGGCTTTCTTCTAAAGGACTTTTAAAGTGCGGTCAAAAAGAAGGCATTTTATGTATAAAGGGATAACTTTATTAGAAACCTTGATTGTATTATTTATTTTAAGCTTAACGTTGGCGTTTACATTGCCTAAATGGCAGAAAAACGATCCCAAATATTTTCTCGAAAAAGAGCAACAACGGCTTTATTTTTTCTTACGTAATATTCAAGCGAGGGCAGAAAACTCATCGGCGATTTGGTTTATTTTGGCCAATCAAGATAGGGCAAATCAACGTTGGTGTATTACAGCTCAAGTAAAAAGTGATCATTTTTGTGATTGTTTTCAGCCCCAGAATTGTCCTAAAAACCTTTATGCGCATTTTTACTATCCTTATTTTGAAGGAAAAACGATGCTGCTAGGCCCCAAGTTATATCCGTCAGAAGTGGCAGTGAAATTTAATGGGGCCAGAAATACCATGGAAACAAATTGTTTTATGTTACAGGCTGAAGAACATCGTACATTGTTCTCTTTTTTCAATGTGGGCAGTATTAAATTAAAGTCTGATCAAGCGGCGAGTGCGTGTACAAGATGAAATCATTAAAAGGCGAAACATTGGTGAGTTTGTTGATTTCACTTGGCTTATCGGCTTTATTATTGTTATTGGTTGCACAATTTTATGCCCAAACCCAGCAGCAAAATCAGCGTTTAATGTTACAACTCAAATTACAAGCGGAATTACAACGTACAATTCAACTCATCGGGAAAGATCTGCGTCGTGTAGGTTTTCGAGCCGCAAACCAAAAACTCATTGAAGATAATCTGGCTTTATTCGAATTAGACGAAAAGGGCACAGCAATAACTATTGCTCAAGCAGACAATGTACCATTAAATAGTTGTGTCTTGTTTTTTTATGATTTGAATACTAATGGTTGTATTGGGGAAAAGTACACAAAAAATACCTGCGTAAATGGCGTTAAAAATGTGGCAAAAAATATCGAAAAGGAGCTATTTGGTTACAAACTTAACGGCAAAATGATCGAAACCAAACAAACTTATAAAAATGCGGTAAATGCGGATTGTCGTTCAGCAGAGTGTCAGCGTGCTTTAACGCAATCTACTTGTAACGCGGGTGGTGGATGGACAGATTTATTGGATGAAAAAGAGTTTGAGATTTCTCAATTACGTTTTGATTGGTTAAAGGCAGGGAAAGGGATTGAAATCAAACTCGCGGGAAATCTTGCAACACATAAGCATATTCAATATGAAACTTCGCTTGTGGTGCCTTTATTAAATCAAGAAGAATGATGATGAAAAAAGGGATTGTGACACTGACGGCACTGATTTTACTTTCAGGCTTATTGGCGCTGATCTTATTATTTGATGAACAGATCTTTGAGTTTTTTCGATCTCAAATGAGTCAGCGAAAATATTATGTAGAACAAAGCCTAGCGTTACAGAATATCAGTCTGCAACAACAAACACACATTTGTCAAAACTTGCCTTTAAATGGTATTGAAAAAGTGAAACAAGTCTTTTTCGAGTCTTCAGGGGCAGAGGATAAAGTCGCCTATTCTGTTTGGTGTAAACGTGCAGAGTTATTTAAGAAATCGCCCACAAAAGGCATTAATGAAAATATGCTGCGAGATTTTATTTCCAGCGAAAAACAAGCTGATTTTCAACCGCACTTTGTGAAAGTAGAGTCAGTTTTAACTGCTCAAAAAACACCTCAAGTGTATTGGATAACGCAAAGCCAATTAGAAATTAAAGGGAATGTGAGTGGTATTCTGCTAGCAGAAGGCGATTTAAGTTTAACCGGCAAAGGGCGTATTAGTGGTGCGGTGATTACAGGTGGTTCACTTAAGTTAGAGGAGGGCGTGACGGTGGCTTACGGTAAAGCTGTGGTGACAAAACTCGTACAAGAATATAGCCAATGGCGTTTGGTGGATAAAAGTTGGAGTGATTTAAGTGCGCAAGATCAAAGTGAATAAAGGCATGTCGTTAATGTCACTTTTATTAGCCTTATCGATTTTCAGTGGGTTATTTTTGATCTTTAACCGATGGACGAGTGAGCAACGGAAAAGTGCGGTCAAAATTTTTCAAGAATTTCAGGCAATTCAAATTGCTGAGAATCAGGCTCAACGTCAGTTTTTAGGCTTGTCTTGTGAAAATAGCGTACAACAAAATGGCATTCAATTTGCAATTCAATGCAGTCATCATCAAGTGAATATACGCTATCCTCAAGGTGAATTTTTATTGAAAACCGAGTAAAATAACGCATTGTTTTTGCTTTCAAAAGGGCGTTACTTTGTTCGTTACTTATTATTCAAACCAACCGGAAATTCAAAAGGATATTTTAGTTTCTCTGTTGGAAAATTTACCGCAACATGATCCGTTTCAATCTGACATTGTGTTGGTGCAAAGTCCGGGTATGGCACAATGGTTACAAATGGAAATTGCTAAAAAACGCGGCGTTGCAGCGAATTTCCAATTCCCCATGCCTTCCAGTTTTATTTGGAAACTTTACGCTGATAATTTGCCGAATGTTTCCACGCAAAACCCTTTTGAAAAAGATTCAACGTTATGGCGATTAATGCGATTAATCCCAACCTTTTTACAGCAAAAAGAATTTGAACCATTAAAAAAATATTTAGCGTCTTCACCTGCATCAGAACAGCAAAAACTTTATCAATTAAGCCTAAAAGTTGCCGATTTATTTGACCAATATCTCGTTTATCGTCCCGATTGGATTGCTGCATGGGAGGAAAATAACGATGAAAAGATCTTGGCTCAAATTAATCAGCAAAAGCAGGAGCTTTCGGCATTAAATCCTACCTTTCTTTCTCAAATTAAGGGCAATATTCACTGGCAGGGAATTTTATGGCGAGCCTTGGTGGATGATGTCCAACGTGATTTCGATGGAAAAGCAAAACATCGTGCTGCACTCAATCAACAATTTTTAGCATTATGTCGCGATCCCAATGCGACACTCAACTTACCAGAACGTATTTTTATTTTTGGTATTCCAGCATTGCCAACGGTTTATCTCAATATTTTCCAAGGTATTTCAGCTAAAACAGATGTACATTTATTCTTTAATAATCCATGTCAAGAATATTGGGGCGATTTGCGAGATCTGAGTAAATCCTATTTATTAGAAAGACAGCGTTTCGTGCAAGAAAGTGATGATGTGAAGCCTTTAATTTCAGCCGAGCAAGTGTCATGGGAACCTGCTGACCTTGATTACACCAATCAACAAGAGGAATTGTTCAGCGGAAATCCGCTTTTAGCCTCTTGGGGAAAAATGGGACGGGATTTTCTCTATCAATTAGTGCGAGATGAGGAAAATATTCAAGCTATTTCCCGTGATTACTATGCAGAACTCCCCGAAAAAACATTGTTAGGACAGATCCAAAATCAAATTTTGACGTTAAGCCATGGTGCATTAAATGTAGCGAAAAATGACCGCTCTTTGGTCGTGAAATCTTGTCATAGCGCGATGCGAGAAGTTGAAGTGCTGCATGATTATTTATTGGATTTATTTAATCAAAATCAGTATAAGCCAAAAGAAGAACAGATTACACCAAAAGATGTGGTGGTCATGGTTGCCGATGTTAACCAATATACGCCTTATATTCAGGCTGTCTTTGGTGCGAATAGTGCGGACGCACCCGTTATTCCGTTCTCAATTTCTGACAGTAAATTATCTGAAAGTGATGTGATCGTGTCGAGCTATCTTTCTCTGTTAAATTTAAGAGAAAGTCAGTTTGGCGCGGAAGAAGTACTGGCTTTATTGGATATTCCCGCTATCCGTGAGCGTTTTAATATTGCCCTTGTAGATCTCGAACAAATCCGTGAATGGGTGAAAGAGTCGGGTATTCGCTTTGGTTTAGAAAAACTGCAGAATACACTGAATTTTAACGCGTGGCAGGCGGGGCTTGAACGTATGACCTTAGGTTATGCGATGCGTGAAGAGCAAGGCGTTTGGCAAGACAGTCTTGGACTTGATAGTAGCTATGGATTGAAAGGGCAGTTAGTAGGTGCAGTGAATCAATTTTTTACGGCCTTAAATAAATGGCATCAAGATTTGCAAAAGGCACACAATATTGAAAAATGGCGTGAAAAATTGACCGCACTTTTGACGGATTTCTTTGTGCAAAATGAAGAAACTGCAGATACCTTGTTTTATATTCAAGATTGTATCAATGCCTTTGCCGATGATTTACAGGCCGTCAATTTTGAAGAAACCTTGCAAGCGGATGTGATTGCGGAAGTGATGTCTGCTCGTTTAGAAGAAACACCAAACAGCCTTCGTTTCTTAGCGGGGAAAGTGAATTTCTGTACGCTTTTACCAATGCGCTCTATCCCTTTCAAAGTGGTGTGTTTGCTCGGAATGAATGAAGCGGATTACCCACGCAGTCATACCCCAAATAGTTTTGACTTAATGCAATATCATCATCAAAAAGGCGATCGTGTTCGTCGAGATGATGATCGTTACTTATTCCTCGAAGCCTTACTGGCCGCAAGATCCCATTTTTATGTCAGTTATGTAGGCTGTTCAATCATTGATAATCAACCCAAAGAGCCTTCAGTATTGGTGAGTCAATTGGTTGATTATATTAATCATTATTCAGAAAATGGCTTAAAGATTGAACAACATCCAATGACGGCGTTTAGTCCAAGCAATTTCCAACATGAAGGGAAAATTAACCGCTCTTTTGCGAAAAAATGGTTGCCGATTGCCCAATTCCAAGAACGAAAATGTCATGAATTTGTTGTGCCGATGGGTGAAAATCAAGAGCCAATAACGGAAATTGAACTCGATCGTTTTGTGAGTTTTGTTGAAAATCCAGTGAAATTCTTTTTTGAAAAGCAGCTTGGCGTGTATTTCCGAGATGAAGACGATCGCATTGAAGAAAGTGAAAACTTCACGTTAAATGGTTTGGATCATTATCGTATTAGTAATGAGTTATTGCATTTGGAGGAAGCGCAATTTAACGATTATTTCGCCAAACAGCGAGTGAAAGGCATCATGCCACGCGGCGAGTTTGCGGAAGTTTGTGCGCAATCCATTCGTGCTGATGTATTGGCTTTTAAAGAGAAAATTAAGGATTATTCTTCACCACATAGTGAGAGTGTTGATTTTGTGGTGGAAACGGCACAAGGCAACATTCGCTTGTTTGGCTATATGGAGCCATTATTTGGTGATGAAAATAAGATAATTGAATGGCGATTTGCAAAATATAAGGATCGTTATCGCATTCGTCCATGGCTTTATTATCTCATTCAACTGGCGACAAAAGAGAACGCTCAGCCACCACGTATTATCGCTAAAGATAAGGATTTAACATTAAAAGCAATAGAAAAATCAACCGCACTTGAGAAACTGAAAATGTATGTCGAGGCCTATTTACAAAGCCAACAACAAATTCAGCTCATTCCAACGGAAAATATAGCGAAGTTTATTGAAAAAGATGAAAGCGCGGTCAATTTTGATAATGTTTTAACGAATATCGAATCCCTTGCAAAAGATGATAACTATGGTTATAGAAAAGCCGATCCTTATTGGGCAAGGGTATTGGGGCAAACAGAACAATTTAAATCACAGGATGGTCTTTTGCAGTTGGTGAAACAAACCACATCTTGGTTTGGAGAAATGTTGTCTTAAAGCGGATCTTCAGATCGAAAAGATCCTGGATTTTTGATAAGATACTGACTTAAGAATCATTTTGAAAAGGAGCTAAAATGCGTTGTCCGTTTTGTTCAACTGAAGAAACTAAGGTGATTGACAGCCGTTTGGTTTCTGATGGGTATCAAGTACGTCGTCGTCGGG
>JABZOY010000041.1:0-13550 GCA_015255025.1 Haemophilus sp. | reverse complement strand
AGCAAATCATGGTGATGTGCAAATGTGTCCACCAACTGAAGTTGGTAGTCATTTTTCAATAATAATTGTGAAGCGTGCTGCCCATTAATATGAATAAGATATTGACCAATTTCTTTTAATTGAGAAGCTGATACTGGCGTGCTATTGATAAAGGCTTTAGAACGCCCATCTGCATTAATAACGCGGCGTAAAATACAATCGGAGGGATTATCCGGATCTTGCAATTCTTGTTCTTGCAACCATTGATAAGCGGGGTTCGTTGGTTCAATAGAAAAGGAGGCGCAGATTTCAGCTCTTTCCTGCCCTTCTCGAACCATAGACGTTTCAATACGCTGCCCCAAGCATAACCCCAATGCATCAATAGCAATAGATTTTCCTGCGCCGGTTTCCCCCGTAATCACAGACATTCCTTTCGCCAATTCAATCTCTAATTGACGAACAATTGCAAAATTATTGATGGTAAGTTGGGTTAGCATAAAAAAATCTCCTTAACTGTATATCCATATATTATAACTGTTACAATATACAGTAAAGAGATTTTTAAACTTTTGGGATTAGAAATTTTTAAGCCAGCCTAATTTTGTGCTTAATACATTGTAATAATTATAATTTTTTAGGTGTAATAGGCGCAGTTTATGCGGGCTTTTTTCAATATGAACGATATCATCAGGAGAAAAATCTAGCGCAATTTGACTATCACAGCCTAATTCCAACTGTGAAGTATTATGTTCTGCAAAGCGAATTGAAATTTTGCTATCGCCATCAATTACTAATGGTCGAGAAGAAAGTGTATGTGGGAACATCGGCACAAGGGCAATCGCATTTAAATTTGGCGTTAAAATTGGGCCGCCTGCGGAAAGCGAATAAGCGGTTGAACCTGTGGGAGTGGAAACAATCAAGCCATCTGAACGCTGAGAAAACGCGAATTTATCATTGATGTAAACATGGAAATCAATCATGTGCGCAATTTTAGCTGGGTGAATCACCGCCTCATTTACGGCATTACTACTGGAGATAATTTCTCCGTTTCGTTCAATTTTAGCTTCCAATAAAAAACGCTCTTCTACAAAAAATTCACCATGTTCTAAACACGCTTCGAGCTGTGCATAAGCATTTTTCGGGTCAATATCGGTCAAAAAGCCTAAGTTGCCTCGGTTAATACCAATCATTGGAATATTATATTTAGCCAAAATGCGAGCACGCCCTAGCATATTGCCATCACCACCGATTACAATCACGAGTTGAGCTTGCTCTCCAATTTCTTCAACCGTTGCTAACACCTCTTCCGGTAAACCGAATTTTTCCCCCACTTCTTTTTCAACTAAAACTTGATATCCTCGCTCTTTCAGCCATTGATACAAGTTTTTATGCATTTGCAAATTAATATCGCGACGTGGTTTTCCCATCAAGGCGATGGTTTTAAATGATTTGACTAATTCATCCATAACTATGATTGCTCCCAAGTACAGACTTACTGATTTTTGACCGCACTTGAATTTAAAATTTTAGCCATTATATTACATAGCAATTCAGTTTTGCTAAAATAGCACTAATTTTTGATAAATGGAGAAAAAGATGTCAGAACAAGCACAAAACTTAAATGAAAATGAAGAACTTGTTGAAGAAGTTCAGCAAGAAACCACCTCAACGGAAGATCCGTTAGAAGAAGCGATTGCCCGTGTACAAGAACTTGAAGAACAATTAAAAGCACAAGTAGAAGAAACCTCTAAAAAAGAGCAAGATTTATTGCTTCGTACGCGTGCTGAAATTGACAATATGCGTCGTCGCAGTGAACAAGACATCGAAAAAGCACATAAATTTGCGCTCGAAAAATTCTCAAAAGACATTTTAAATACCATTGATAACTTAGAGCGTGCGCTTGCTACACCAGCCAATAAGGAAGATGAAAACATCAAAGCACTATTCGATGGTGTCGAGCTGACTTTAAAAGAGTTACTCTCAACGGTTTCTCGCTTTGGTATCGAGCCTGTTGGTGCAGTAGGTGATACCTTTAATCCGGATCTTCACCAAGCTATCTCTATGCAACCAGCAGAAGGCTTTGCAACGAATCAAATCACTACCGTTTTACAAAAAGGTTATACCTTAAATGGTCGAGTGATTCGCCCAGCCATGGTAATGGTTGCAGCTTAATTTCTTTTCTATGACTTAAAGAGCGGACGATTAAGCGTGATGGTTCACGAATTGGATTTGACCTACAACGTATTACTAATGCAATCAAAAAAGCAGCAAGTGCGGTCAATATTGTTGATGAAATTTATATCCATGAGCTGAGTCAGCGAATTAATACCGAGATTTTTAGTCGCTATCAGCATGAAATTGATATCAACCAGATTCAAAAAATCGTTGAAGATCACTTAATGACAAGCAAATATCCACAAATTGCACGTGCTTATATTGAATATCGTCACGATCGTGATCTTGCTCGTGAAAAACGCAGCCAATTAACCAAAGAAATTGAAGGGTTGATTGAGCAAAGCAACGTCGAATTGCTTAACGAAAATGCGAATAAAGATGCGAAAGTGATTCCTACCCAGCGTGATTTACTGGCAGGTATTGTGGCCAAACATTATGCCAAACGTCACATTCTGCCAAGAGATGTTGTTGAAGCCCATGAAAAAGGCGAAATCCATTATCACGACTTAGACTACGCGCCATTTTTCCCAATGTTTAACTGCATGCTCGTTGATCTAAAAGGCATGCTTTCACATGGTTTTAAAATGGGTAATGCCGAAATTGAACCGCCTAAATCTATCGGTACAGCAACAGCAGTTACCGCACAAATTATTGCTCAAGTAGCCAGCCATATTTATGGCGGTACAACCATTAATCGTATTGATGAAGTGCTTGCACCTTATGTTCAACTCAGCTTTGAAAAACATTTGAAAAATGCCGCCCAATGGCAAATTCCAGATGCTGAAGGTTATGCAAAAGCGCTAATTGAAAAAGAATGTTTTGATGCGTTTCAATCCCTTGAATATGAAGTTAATACGCTCCATACGTCAAATGGTCAAACGCCGTTTGTTACCTTTGGTTTTGGCTTAGGCACAAGTTGGCAAGAACGTTTAATTCAGCAATCAATCTTGAAAAACCGTATTCGTGGTTTGGGTAAAAATCACAAAACGCCCGTCTTCCCTAAACTGGTCTTTACTATTAAAAAAGGCGTGAACCAAAACGAACAAGATCCAAACTATGACATTAAAAAACTGGCATTAGAATGCGCATCAAAACGCATGTATCCAGATATTTTAAACTATGATCAAGTGGTCAAAGTCACCGGCTCATTCAAAGCGCCAATGGGTTGTCGTAGCTTCTTAGGTGCTTATGAAGAAAACGGTCATGAAGTGCATGATGGTCGCAATAATTTAGGTGTAGTGAGTTTGAATCTACCTCGTATTGCTCTTGAAGCACAAGGAAACGAAGAAAAATTCTACCGCACTTTAGATGAACGCTTAGCCCTTGCGAAGAAAGCCTTGCTTACCCGTATTGCTCGCTTAGAAAATACCAAAGCTCGTGTCGCGCCAATTCTCTATATGGAGGGCGCTTGTGGCGTTCGCTTAAAAGCCGATGATAAGGTTGCGGATATTTTCAAAAATGGCCGAGCATCAATTTCTTTAGGCTATATTGGTATTCACGAAACCATCAATGCACTGTATAAAAAAGGACATATTTTTGACGATGAACAACTACGCGAAAAAGGCATCTCGATTGTGCGTCGTTTAAGTGAAGCGATCAAACAATGGCAGAAAGAAACCGGCTATGCATTTAGCCTTTATTCCACACCAAGTGAAAACTTGTGCGATCGCTTCTGTCGTTTAGATACCAAACAATTTGGAGTCATTGAAGGCGTTACCGATAAAGGCTACTACACTAATAGCTATCACTTAGATGTAGAGAAAAAAGTGAATCCATACGATAAATTAGACTTTGAAATGCCTTATCCTGAATTAGCGAGTGGCGGCTTTATCTGTTATGGCGAATACCCTAACATTCAACATAACCTGAAAGCACTCGAAGATGTGTGGGATTATAGCTATGATCGCGTGCCTTATTACGGCACCAACACGCCAATTGATGAATGTTACGAATGTGGTTTCACAGGAGAATTTAATTGCACAAGTAAAGGTTTTGTCTGTCCGAAATGTGGTAATCATGACAGTGCTAAAGTGTCCGTAACCCGACGGGTTTGCGGTTATCTCGGCAGCCCTGATGCTCGCCCATTCAATGCGGGTAAACAGGAAGAAGTAAAACGTCGAGTGAAACACCTATAATGTCGCAACATTGATTATGATAAAATAGCTCATCAAAAGTGAGCTATTTTTATTTCAATAAATAAGGAAGTACCATGCCAACACTTACTCAAATCACACAATCCATTATGCAAGATCCCGATAATCAATCTTTTACGTCACAAGGCATTGAACCGCTTTTTGCTGCACCAACGACAGCTCGCATTAATATTGTCGGACAAGCCCCTGGAATTAAAGCCCAAGAAAGTCGTTTATATTGGAATGATAAAAGCGGTGATCGCCTACGTGAATGGCTCGGAGTGGATCGCGATACCTTCTATCATTCTGGTTTGTTTGCTGTCATCCCGATGGACTTTTATTACCCTGGAAAAGGCAAATCCGGTGATTTACCACCGCGCAAAGGCTTCGCAGAAAAATGGCATCCGCTAATTCTCGCTAATTTGCCTAATATTGAGCTGACGATTCTTATTGGACAATATGCACAAAAATACTATTTGCCAGAAAATAACCTTAATGTCACTGAGACAGTTCACCATTTTCGTGATTTTCTTCCTCACTTTCTTCCGCTTATTCACCCATCTCCACGTAACCAAATTTGGCTCAAGAAAAATCCATGGTTTGAACAAGAGATTGTGCCAACATTACAAAAGCAAGTGAAAGCGATTTTATCCCGTTAAACAAATATTCCACGAATAAAGAGCGGTCAAAAATATCGGTATTATGTAGCAGTTGCACAAAGACCAAAATTTAAACAAAACCGTACAAAAAATGCCCTTATTTCAATAAGGGCATTATTTTTATAAATGTATTTTACAGAATTTTACTTACTTTTCCATTACTCACTTTTCCGTTTTCTTCTAAACAGTCTTTCTCGCTGCTCCTCTAGCAGCATTTGTTCCATCATTGCAGGGTAAGCCTGTTCGCAGAGAGCAACGTATTCAGGTTGGGTGAGGTGTTCTCTAATTTTTGTCGGGCAACGTAGATAGATTTTATCTTCTGCAAAACTACTAATAATAGAAAGCATCTGATAAGGTTTCCCATCTTCGGTTTCAAACACTTCATCAGTAAATTGCATTTCAAATATCGCCACGACTACCTGATTATTAGCGATTTCATAGGCTCCATAAAATATCAATGGATTACGGGGTAAAGTACTGACTTCTTTCGCAAGGTCTCGCAAATTGTGATAGAACAACAGATAGGCATCATCTTTTACGTTTGAATACATCTGAGCCAGTTCTCGCATAAAAGTTTTGAATGTTTCATAGTCCATCTTTTTTAAATCCACGTTAAGTGGAGTGTGTGTCATGGTTTCCATTATTGCTCCTTGTGTTGCTTTAAATTGTTTAGGCAACGGCTAAATATTGGTTATCGTTTGATGCTTCCAAACACAAACTTTCTAATCCGAATTTTGCCGTAGGCTTCTTATTTCCCTGCCAGTAACCTGTTAAATCTCGTGAAGGTCTGGCTTTCAAACAGCGTTTTAGTACGTTGTCGAATTTGTCTTTATCTGACTGGTAACGAAAATCCTCACGCCATGCGGTTTCATTCGCATAGTGCATCATGTAATTATTTCCCATCTTATGATACACACCCATAATCATTCTTCTAAATCTTGCAAAGAAGGATTCAGCTAGGTTATTGGTGGTGCCGTCAATCGAGCAATATTCTTGTGAATGATTTACGCGACATAAGTCATAGTGAAATGCCAAGCCATCATAAGCAGGATTTTCATCAGCACAAATTGTAGATTTTGGTGTGACTAAGCGATGTGTTAAAGCAAGCATATCATCAGCATTTTCCTCTTTAACTAATGCAACGAGAGTGCGGTCGGCTCCTTTTATTATTTCCTGATTTGCAGCTTGTTGACGGAAAACCATAACGCAGGATTTATCTTTACGTTGGTGACATCTCTTACGTCTATCAATTCGCTTATGTTTAAAATTTTTTGGGCGAAGGTAGTTATTCACATAACAACCATCAATATGAATAATGCCCGTGAGTGGTGTGTAATCTTGCGTTTTTTCGACTGCTTCACGGAATTTATGTAGTAATACCCATGACGTTTTATATTGCACGCCAATATGACGAGATAAGTTAAGTGCAGAAATACCTTTACTATTGATAGTGAAATAATAAACCGATAACAGTAGCTTTTTTAGGGAAAGTTTAGTGTGCTGAAAAATCGTACCACTTTTTACAGAAAAACGATGTTGGCAATGCTTGCACTGCCATTGCTTACGAGAAGAAATAAAATAGGCTTTATGCTCAATATGACAACGAGGGCATTGGACAGTATGAAAACAATGAGAGTTTCCCCAACGGGCGTTTTTAAGCAGAATGAGAATTTCGGCTTCAGATAAATCAGAGATTGCAACGTTAGGTAAATTGCGAAGTGCAGCAGATAAATATGGAGATATTTTTTTATTCTTTTTCATTTATTTGTTCAACATACATAAAAAAAACAATAGCTTATTACCCAATAAGCCGTTTTTCTCTTGTTAAATTGGTTGAACAAAAAATATAAAAATGGGAAATTTCCCGAAAAAGCAAACGAGAAGATTTGCTTTAGAAAGTAGTGATATTTTAGATCAAAATTTGATCGATTTACAATAGATAAAGTAACTATATAAACCTTTCTATTTTAGATATGGCTTTTAAAGCAAATTATTACTAGATAATGAACCAGCACATAAAACCATAAATGTTAAGTAATTAAGAATTTCTTTATGTGGTACAAGGCATTCAAGCGTTTGCTAAACGCTAGACACAAAAAACACCCATCTGAAAAATTCAGATCGGCTCAAAGCGTTTATGCCTCGAATACCGTACTGTCACAAGAGAATTTGTGAGCTAATATTAAAATAAAGGTATAGAAAGGCGAAATGGTGTAAATGTAGTTTATACGACCCATCAAACACCCTTTTATAAAGAAGAAAGAATACCTAATAATATTAATTGGATTTTATTAACCTATTTATTAAATCAAATCACCATTAGGTAATTTTTCAATATAGCTTTCCATAAATTGAAAATCAATTTGTTGCTTCTCATTTATAGGGAGCTTAATTATTATGTTTCCAATGTTCTCAGTTGCATTTCTTCCGTATGCAAAACGAAAGCTTTCTTTATTTATTATTGTCGATATAAACAATAATGATTTTTTCGAAATATTTATTTTGCATTCTAATGCTTTAACTCTAGTTCCAATATAAAAATCTTTACTTTGAACAAAAGTCTTAAAATTACCTCTATCAGAAACACTTAAGGAAATATTAGAATTAAATAATTTTCTATTGCATTCCTTATTTACAAATTCAGATATTGAATTATTCTCAATAGAGTGAGTCGCTAACGGCACATCTCCAATTTCAGCATCCTGTAGAATAAAATCACTTCCAGTATATATATCAAATAGTTGTTTTAGTTTAAAGTCTTTCCAATGCTTAGTATCTATATTTGTATTTGATGAATGATTTTTAGTACTCGATTTTACTTCTATTGATTTGTATTTCCTTTTAATAAAATCTTCCATAAATTTCCAATCAGGATTACCATTTAAAGTAACAGGTAATTTTATTCTAGTTTTTAACAATCTATCTCCTGAATAACTTCTCCCATATGAATAACGATACCTTTCTTTATCTAAAATAGTTACTAAAAATAAACCACTGTATTTATTCAAGTTACTATTATAACCACAAGTGGTTTTTCCTTTCATTCCAATAAATGGTCTATCCTGATAAAGAGAATATCCTGCACTTCCTTCCCCGATATTTATAAAAACTATACAGTTTCCTTTTGATACAAAAGATGGTTCATTTTCATACATACCATCAAATCCGTTATCATCTTTCTTAGCTGCTATATATGGAACATCATTACCAAAGACCAATTCATCAGTAGTAGTTCCTTTTGTTGTTTCAATTATTTCAAACAATTCATTTATTTCAAAATACTTCCACTTTGATGTATCTAATTTATCCATTAGATTTCTCCTGTTTTTATTTTAAAGGAAATAAATTCTCTTATAGTCTTTTCAAAATCACTTTCTTTTAAATTACTATAATCAGTTTCCATATATGCTTCTGCTAACCATTCATCATTATGGGTTACTTTTCTAATAACGGAATACCCAGCTTTTTCTTTTCGTTCATTAAATAATTCTAACCAAATATTATATTCTTTTTCCCACTCGCTTTTACCACCTTCAATCTTTTCAACTCGACCTAAGTTTCTTTTCTTAATAAAACCATCATTTTTATAGTAACCAAAGAATGTGCCATTAATTTTAGATTTTTCATGTCTCACACCTAATTCAAATAACATACAGCAGGCACTAGCGGTAGCTCCGGGATGAAAAATATCAGGAGGAAGTGAAAAAACGGCTAAAAGAGTATTTTCCTGTAACATTTTTTCTTTAAAATAAACAATGTCTTGAGATTTTTTATTTCCTATTGCACAAGATGTTGGCAAGAGTACAGCTAATTTACCTTTTTTGACTTTTTGAGCAATATGATAGACAAAGTGAAATCCCTTTGATGGATCTGTAGTTGTCTTTTCCCCCCATTTTTTACAATAGTTTGGATCTGAATGTTTTTTATGTGCATTATAAGGAGGGTTCATTAAAACAACGTCAAATTTACCCTCTTCAAAATAATCATCATCTTTATTAAACATATTATCTTTCGATATATTTGAATTGCCATCTCCATGTATAAGCATATTGGTTGTTGCCAGACCATAAGCGACTTCTTCAAATTCTATCCCATAGATTTGTTTTTTCTTTACATCTTCTTTTTCTTTTTCTGTAAAGCAATCATCAAGAGCTGTTGTTAATGCTCTAACTAAAAAAGCCCCACTCCCACAACAAGGATCTAGGACTCTAGAATTTCTATTTACTCCAGTAATATCACACATAAATTTTACAATATGATCAGGAGTGAAGGCTTGGTTTTTATCTGCTTTTCCAACATATTTATTAAATGTAGTAAAAAATAGATTCAATAAGTCTTGACCAAGAGTATTTTTTTCGTTAATAAATGGTAAAATTCCATTTTCAATTTTTCTAAGAATATTTTGAAAATCTTGAACATCTAAATCAATAATATCCTGAGAATCAATAACATTTTTCTTTAAAATAACTATTTTTTCAGCTTTATTTAAATCCTGTTCTAATAGCTCTTCCAAAATATCTTTAATACCAGATCTTATTTGAGAGTTTTTTATGGTTTCTTTTCTTATGACCTTATTATATTTTACTCCGTTCTCTTCAACAACTTCCTCACTGTCTTTAGGAAGACTATATACTAATCCATGCTTTAAAGCTAATAAACATGTGCCAACAAATTGACTTCTAATACGTTCCTTTATTCCATATTTATGTAAAAGTTCATTTAACTTATATGTGTTTTTGATAATTTCGAGCTTGTTGTTTTTTACTCCAAAATAAATATCTTCGTATTCGAAAAAACTCTTTATATTTATTTCTTCTGCTTGCAAGTCATCTTCAGATATAGAAAAATCACTGCCATAATAAACTCTTATAAGTTCATTATTTGTGCTAGCTAAAATAGCAATAATTTTATTATTAGTTAGAGCTTTCTCCATATTTAAATAAGATTGCAATTGCTTTAAGTTCTTTTTAAGATTTTTTGAAATGTCAGTTTTAGTTTCTATTATGATAGAAAGGCGATCATTAGAAAATCTCAAATCTAAATTTTTATGTTTTATATCGCAATCTTTATCTAAATAATCTAGGTAATTTTTACCTATTGCTTTTAAAGCTTTCTCATAACTAAATTCACCATTTTCAATATTAGAAGTTAGAAAATCTTTTCCAATTAACTCAATAATATCAATTCGTTCCATTAGAAACCTCCCAAAATAAATTTGCAAGGTTGAATGGATAAGCATAATTTATTTGCGTTGCGTTGAACATTTTTTCGATCCTTATGTTTGTGTATCAAGTAATAATTACTGTTTCTCTGAAATTTCTTTAAAAGAAATTGAGAAAGCATCTTTTAAGTTTTCAGGCATCGAGCGATAGTTGTTGAGTAATTTTTCTTCTTGCTCTGACATCACAATTTCTTGCGTTGCAACCTGAAACATTTCCCCTTCACCACTCACGAGCCAATTCAAATTCACGCCAGCTTTGGCAATGCTAGTCATACCTTCTGCATTTGGCTCACGCTCACCACCGACATAACCTTGTAGTGTGCGGTAAGCGATTCCTGTTTGTTCCGCAAAGTCTTTAATTTTCCAATTTTTAGCTTCACAAACTTGTCTTAATCTTTCTGATATACACATTTGAGCGTTCCATTTTCAATTTACAATTGACAAATTACGCAAATGAGCGTATATTTGTTTTGGTTTAAACGCATTTTATCACGTTTGAGCATATTTAAAATCTCTATTAACATAAATTTTAAACAAGACGATGACTCAGCATTTCTTACTTTCTAGCAAAGCACGTACGCTTTCTTCTTACGAGATTGCACAACTCTCGGAAGAAGAAGCGTATGATTTGCTTTGTGAATTAAGATGGGGTAGCAAAGAGTTTATTACTTGTCCTAAATGTGGGGTACAACACAAGCCTTATTATATTTCTACACGTAAACAATGGCGCTGCAAACATTGTAATCACACTTTTAGTGTCACTTCTGGCACTATTTTTGCCAATCGCAAGAAACCGATTAAGGTTTATCTCTATGCTTTAATGGAATGGGTAAATGCTGTCAAAGGCTTATCATCCCTTCAATTAGCACGTAATGCAAAACTTAATCCTCGCACGGCATTTGTTTTATCACATAAATTCCGTAAAGCACTATTAGAAAGTCGTGATATGAAACCATTGTCAGGTGTAGTGGATATGGACGGCACTTATGTTCATCCTGCACCACGTAAAGCAAATAAGAAATCTGACCGCATTGACTATCGTTTAAAGGAAAATCAGAATCCTGATAAACGTTGTGTCATGGTTGCACGTGAGCATTATTCGCCAGAAGAAAAAGCCAGTAATGCACTGCATTGTGGAGCAAAACGTTCTCACGTTTTTGTGGCACATACTGAATCGCAATCGGTAGTGAAAAATTTTGCCGATAAATTCATTAAACTGAATACGCAAATCAATACCGATGAAAGTACGGCTTATGATGTATTGCTACCTTATTATGATTTACGTACTGTTAATCATAAAGAAGAATATCGTAGTGATTTGGGCGTAACGAACAATCAAGCAGAAAGTTTATTCAGTCGTTTCAAACGTATGTACTACGGACAAGTTCACCGAATTAGTAATGAATACCTACTTAACTATGCTAATGAAATTGCCTACCGTGAGGACAATCGCCGTACCTCAAATAAAGCGCAGTTTATTGATGTATTAAGTCGATGTTTGAAAACCACCAACGATAACAATGAATGGTGCGGTTATTGGCAACGAAAAATTATTCATCAAGAAGTGATTTGGCAGTAGATATATGGCATATAACCTAGATAAGAAGCTCAAAGAATTTGAGTTTGAGCGTAAACAGGTATTACATCATCTAGCCTTACTTGATGCAAACATTGCCACATTAAAACGTGCTATTGAGCTTACTCAACAGGAAAGTGATGTAGCCCTTTATAATACAGAAAACTTTGTGTACCGTTCCAAATATAGGCTCTTTAAAGGTAAAATCCGCAAGTACATCGTACAAATGATGCGAGAAGCACCCAATAAAGCCTTTACAATAGCCGAACTCACGCAGCGCATTTTCGATATTGAACAAAATCCTGATACACCGTCCGAAAAACATCTTGATTCCGTTCGTAAACAACTGAATGAGTTTTATAAAAGAGAATGGATTGATAGAATTCAAATCAGCCGAAATGAGGTTCACTGGCAATGGAAACAAAAATAGCGGTATTTCTACCGCTACTTATCCATTTCTACTCAAGAGGTTTTAATCGCCATTCAGAACGCCTGAAAAATCTTCGCTTTTGTATCCGTTTATGTAATTCAACTTCTTTCCGTTCAATAATTCCTTTCTTATACAGTTCTTTCAATACGCGAGCAACAGCTAATTCATGTTCTTTTTGGGGTAGAGGATAATCTTTGCCAGTGTCTAATTCCAACGACGCCTCTGTAATAAAGTATAATGTTTTCCAACTATCACTTTGCTTTAATACTCTTGCAACCAACAATTGAAGATTTTGCTTAAACAATCGAGGTTTTATTAGCCTTGAAACATTAAATTGTGTTTTGATTTGTCTTAAATCGAAATTGGGTTCAATGTATATCAAGGTATTCTCGAAACAAAGTATTTTATCCTCTAAATCTGATTTCTGTTGTTTTAACTGATCAAGTTGATGTTCAAGAATCGCTTTTTCTTTATAGCTACTTTCGATTAATTTGGTAAGTTGAGAAATAAGGTGGGATTCTGCCATAATAAAAATCTCCATTGAGTTAAATTTTCAATGGAGATTTTAGTATTTTCAAGCGGTTAGGTCTTTGTGCAACTGCTACATAATACCGAAAAATATCTGATTTTGACCGCTCTTTGCTTTAATACTAATCAATTTTTAGTACCTCCCTATTTTCTGATTAAACGCACTTATGCTAGAATCGCCAACTTCTTAAAATATATAGAAAAAATATATAGGAAAAAATATATGCAACAAACCCCTATTACGGACTCGCAATCTAAAGCTTTGAATAAAAATGCAGTAGTATTCCTTGCTGATGTGATTCTCTTTTTTGTTTTATTAAACGTCCTTCCTTTTGAGCCTGCTGCCAATAAAGGCTTGGCATTATTGGCATTCGTGGCTATTTTGTGGTTAACAGAAGCGGTAAACGTGACTATCACGGCGCTATTTGTTCCTATTTTGTCTGTGTTACTCGGATTGGTAAATAGTCGAGAGGCGCTTGTTGCCTTTGCTGATCCTACCATTTTCTTATTCTTTGGTGGTTTTGCGATTGCTACCGCATTAAATGTGCAAAAGATCGACAAAATGATTTCTAATAAAATCATGCAATTAGCAAAAGGTCGTCTCTTTGTTGCTGTGCTTTACCTTTTCTTAGCAACCGCATTTTTATCTATGTGGATGAGTAATACAGCGACTGCAGCGATGATGATTCCGCTTTCAATGACCATTCTGAGTCAATTAGATCAAAAAGAAGAACATAATACTTATGTCTTCGTGCTTTTAGGGATCGCTTATAGTGCGACCATCGGTGGAATGGGAACACTTGTGGGAAGCCCGCCTAATGCCATTGCTGCTTCACAGCTCCATTTAGAC
>JABZOY010000040.1:0-13635 GCA_015255025.1 Haemophilus sp. | reverse complement strand
TACCATCATCTTGCCAGCCGGTATATTTCGGACGAGTTAAGCCAGCCCAAGGTTCTAATGGCTCATCATCTTCGTACCAAGCGTGTTTACCACTTTCTTTAATGCCTTTTACAACGAACTCATCTTTTTGTTGGTCGATTGCACGGAAAGTTGATAAATCGCCGTTTTCGATATAACCACCTTTCAACATGAATTTAGAGTTATCTGCATCAATTGGGTATTCAGGTACAGATAAGTAGTTGCCTGATGTTTTACCAAGGCTTAACCATTCTGGATAGTAAGCCGCAAATACTGCCGCATCTACTTTATATACTTGGTTAATGAAGTCAGTTAAGCGATCGATACAAGCTTTCACGAACATGAGACGTTCTTGGTTTAGTACCGCTTGGGAATCTAAGTTAATTGGGTTTGCTACGCCACCAATCGCCAAGTTTTGAATATGTGGTGTTTTACTACCGAGTAATGCCACTACGCGGTTAGCATCACGTTGACATTCAAGGGCTTGCAAATAGTGTGCGACGGCAATGAGGTTTACTTCTGGTGGAAGTTTCATTGCTGCATGACCAAAATAACCGTTAGCGAAAATACCAAGTTGTCCGCTGTCCACTAATGCTTGGATTTTTTTCTGTACGTTGCGGAATTCGTTAGCACTATTTAATGACCATGTAGAGACACCTTTTAGCATGTCTGCTGCTTTTTCAGGATCAGCTTTTAGCGCAGCGGTGATATCCACCCAGTCCATCGCGGAGAGTTGATAGAAATGTACGATATGGTCGTGAATGCTGTGGGCAGCAAGAATCATGTTACGAATATACTGTGCATTGACGGGAACTTTAGCGCCGATAGCATCTTCTACAGCACGTACGCTGATAATCGCGTGTACTGTAGTACATACGCCACAGATACGTTGCATAATCATCCATGCATCACGTGGGTCGGCACCTTTTACGATATTTTCCATACCGCGCCACATGGTACCAGAAGACCAAGCATTGGTGACAACACCGTTTTCAATTTCGCAATCAATACGTAAATGACCCTCAATACGGGTAATTGGGTCAATTGAGATACGTTTTTTTTCTGACATTATTCTGCTCCGCTAACTTTTTTGCTGAATGCCGCTTTTTCGGCAATAATTTTTTCTGAGTCTTCGGTATGTTTTTCTTTAAATACCGGTAATACAGGGAATAAACGAATGATTAAAATATAGGCACATACTTCAATAGATACGAAACCGATTGAAATAAGCAATTCTTCCGCAGATGGGAAATATTGATAGCCGTTGCCCGGATTATACATGATAAGCGAATAGTTCATACGCCATAATGCTGCACCGAGTAACATGCTTAATGCCGAAATAAATAACCAACGGGAATCTGATTTTTTCTCCCCAAGGAATAGGGTCAGCAATGGTAATACCATCAACCAAACTTCCATCCAGAACATCCATGCTTCAAATTTAGTTAATTTATCGAAACCCATAACCATTTGCAGTTTGTCGTGATAAATCAACTCACCAAAACGCACCGCTAAGAAACAGAAAATTAATCCTGCGGTAACTCGTGCCAATTGAGTAAATAAATGACGTTCATCTGGTGTTTTTCCTGCAAGACCCGCTTTAACTAAAGAACCCTCAAAAATCACAATAGAGAAGCCCATAATGAAAGCTGTCAGCAAGGAGAGAATTGGTAGCGCTTCATAGCTTTGCCATACCGGATGGACTTTGTGACCAGCTACAATCATCAAGGAACCCATTGAAGATTGGTGCATCATTGGTAACAAGGCACCCAAGGCAATAATGAAAAACATGATTTTATTTAGTTTATTAAACCATTTTTTCAAGCCGAAGAAACCAAGCCATACAGGGGCGAACTCTAGGGTCACCACGATGATATACACCGTCATACAAAATGCTGTTTCAAATAGAACAGAGTTCGTGTTGAACTGCCCTGGAATGTAGAAATACGGTAAATGCCAATAACGTCCCATATCAATAGTGATAGATAAACCACCAAGGGAATAGCCGAATAAACTTGCAAGCAATGCTGGGCGAACAAGAGCGTGATATTTCCCTTTATTGAAAATATATACGGTCCAAGCAAGAGCCCAACCGCCACAGGCAAATCCTGTACCGACAAGTAAGTCAAAGGCAATCCATAAACCCCAAGGATAACCGCCATTAAGTGCGGTCACAGAACCAATACCGAAAACCAAACGTTTTAAAATTAATAAAACGCAAAGCACAGCAAGTGGTGCAAAAAAGAGAATTGCGGCAGAAACAAGGCGACCGCCTACCGGACGTGGATTACTCATGATGCTCATCCTCCGCTTCTTCGATTTCCTTGCGTGCCTGACGCATGGCTTCTTTTTGTGCTGCAATACGCTCAGCGATTTTATCGCCATGCATATTTTTGTAAGTCATAAAGGTTAAACCGGCCAGTGCCACTAATGGCAATGCTAAACCGCGATACAAGAAGTGTTGTAAATGCGCTGCACGAGAACCTGTCGCGACTTCATCTAAGTCTGGTAAACCAAGGTTAGTAAAAGGCACACCACTTAAGGCAAGTACCTGTGTACCACCACCTTCTTTTTCACCGTAGATATGATATTGATATGCAGGCACGGTAGCACGGTATTTATCTGTGCTATTGACACTTTGACGTGGGTAATCATATTCAGTGCCACGTAATAAACTTAAACGACGTTTAGCCTCAGCCAATAATTCTTCACGTGTACCAAAAATAATGGCACCAGTCGGACAAACATGACAGCAACCAGGTAGTTCACCTTTGTCTAAGCGTTCAACGCCTTTTTGGTTACAGAGTTCACATTTGCTGATTTCACCGAACGGATTGTCGTAGTCGTATTTTGGTACATCAAAAGGACAACCCACCATACAATAACGGCAACCGGTACAAATATCGGGATCATATTTTACGATCCCCGTTTTTGGATCTTTGGTTAGTGCTTGAACAGGGCAAACGGCAACGCAGTTAGGGTCAACGCAATGCATACATTGTTTTTTAACATAAGCATAGCCGTTTTCGGTTTTGTCTTTATTTGTGCCGTCGCCATCACTCCATACTTGAATCACGTTACGAGTAAATGGTGTGAGTTTGTCGTTATTTGACCAAGTTTGATCACCTTTTGGATTCACGGGTGTGTGGTTCACGTTTTGACATTCAGCCACGCATGCTTGACAACCTACACAAAGAGTAGAGTCGTAAAGCATTCCTAGTGCGCCGGGAATAGGCTCAACCGCTTCCGATGCCTGCACATTTGATACAGGCAAAGTAGATGCGATTCCGCCAAGCATACCCGCTTTTAGAAATTTTCGTCTATCCATTATTATTTACCTGTATGTTCTTCTTTCTCTGCAGCTTTAGCTTCAGAACGGGCTTTATGTTGAGCGCTTAATTCGCGTAAGGTCACAACACTCACACCGGCTAGGATTGCAGCTGCGCCACCTAATAAACCAATGGCGGTCATGGTCGCACCTGAACCTTCGGTGTTATTAACATCTGGTTTTTCAACGCGTGGTGTAGGGTTTTCTACGCCCGCTAATTGGAAAATACCTTTGGTAAAGCCGACGCCTTTTTCGTTACAACCATAGCAAGGGTGTCCGATACCGACTGGCCAGTTATTACCGCCGACATCACAGAATTCTAAAGTAGAACAGTTACCGTAAGTTTCTGGTCCTTTACAACCGAGATGATACAAACACCAACCGTTGCGGTGACCGTAATCGCCGTATTCTTTAGCAAAACGTCCCGCATCAAAGTGCGGACGACGATAGCAGTTTTCATGAATTAAGCGATCGTAAGCGAATAATGGACGATTTAATTTATCCATTGCGGGTAGTTTCTTATAAGTAAGAATATAAGCGACAGTTGCAAGGAAGTTATGTGGATTTGGTGGACAGCCAGGAATATTGATTACTGGCGTGCCTTTTGGTAAGACTTCAGATAAGCTGCTTGCGCCAGTTGGGTTACCGCCGCTAGAAGGTACGCCACCCCATGCCGCACAAGAACCGATCGCAATAATTGCTGCAGCCCCTTTAGCGGCTTCTTGGATGTGTTCTACAATCGGTTTGCCTGCTACCATACAATAGACGCCGCCGTCTTTCACCGGAATAGATCCATCTACGACTAAAACATATTTTCCATAATACTGTTTAATTGCATTGTGTTTGTTATCTTCAGCTTGTTCCCCGAAGGCTGCAGAAAGGGTTTCGTGGTATTCTAAGGAAATCATTTCCAATACCAAGTTTTCTACTGTTGGGTGGGTGGCGCGTAGCAAGGATTCAGTACAACCCGTACATTCTTGCGCACCAATCCATAATACTGGTGGACGTTTAGGTTCTGTTAAAGCAGCGGTCATTTCTGCCCCCGCTTTTGAACTTAACCCCATAGTCGCCGCAAGCGCGGTACATAACTTCATAAAATCCCGACGGGAAACTTCTGCTAAAGCAGAAAATAATCCATCACTTCGTTGCATATAATCACTCCAATTGGCACGTTACTTGTATGGTTAATCTGATTATGATATGCCTTGATGTGGGAAATTTATTTGATCGTAATCAAAAATACCCTTATTTTCCTTACAAAATAAGTGGGTAAGTGATTGTTTTCACTTGGTTATTGAGAATGATTGTTATTTATTGGCAAGGTATTCACTTGGAGTCCATTTTTTGTACACTAAATCATAATAATAAAGTAAGGATTTGGGCTCAGAAAAACTTCGTGAATATTGACTGCACTTCTGGCTGATGTGAATGGGGGAAGTGGATAAAACTAAATTCTTGGTTTTATTGATTTTTATCAACAAAATATTGTCTAAGCGAATAGATTTTATTGTGCATTTCCCTATACTGAGTAGGGAAAATTTTCTATGGAGAAATAATGATGAATATAGTTATGGGTATTGTCCTTCTCGGTTTAGCTTTCACTATTTCAATGTATAACAAACTGATTAGAAAACGTAATCAGGTGAGTAGTGTTGAAGCCAGTGTGGATGTTCAGTTAAAGCGTCGTTATGATTTGTTGCCAAACCTTGTCGCCACCGCAAAGGAATATATGTCGCATGAGCGTAGCCTGCTTGAGCGTATCGTGACGTTACGCGAAAGTGCTAAATCAGCCCATTCTACAAGTGAAAAATTCCAACTCAATAATGAGATTTCGGGTTTATTGCGTAATTTACAGGTTCGTCTAGAAAATTATCCGGATCTCAAAGCCAATCAAAATCTTTTGCAAATTCAGACCACACTTAGTGACGTGGAAGAGCAAATTTCTGCAGCAAGACGTACTTATAATTCAGCAGTTGAAGAGTATAACAATGCAGTGGAAATGTTCCCGTCAAATTTAATTGCAAACTTGTTTAATTTCCAGAAGGGAACATTTTTCGATATTCCTCAGAATGAAGCTGAAGTGCCTAATGTGGGTAATTTATTTAAACAATAAGTGGAAAAACCATGAATACACCAAAAGAAATTGAAGGGATTCGTTTTCTGGGATTAGAAAAGTTAGATGAGGAACGTTTAGCCATAAAATCGCTCATCAATAAATGGATTATTATGCTATGCGTTGGGTTATTTTTCCTCATCGGAACGATAGGGAATGGGTATCTATTAAGTACAGCTTTAATCCTTGGTGTGCTCATTTATTCTTTTCGTCATTTATTTTTTAAATATAAGCGTTTTATCGCAGAATTTAAAACTCACGTGATTAATACAATTGTCCAGGAATTTGGTTTCCACTTTAGCGCAGATAGAGGACTGAATATTAGTGATTTCCTCTCCGTTTATGATAGTGGTCCCGCGACCTTCCGTAGTGAGGATTTAATCTTTGGTGAGTTTAACCAAACTGAAGTTGAAATTTGTGATTTTTCAGCATTTAACATGTCGTTGAAAGAGAAATCCGTTAAGGCATTAGGTGCTCAGAATTTCCAAGGCATTTTATTTAAAGCCACTTTCCCTAAAGAGCTGGCTCATTGGGTTTATGTTTGTGATAAGAAAGAAGCAGGTTTAAGAAAAGAAGGTGAAATTGCCTTGATGGATAATCCGTCTTTTAATCGCTATTTTGATGTATTTACGGAAGATCAAATCTTAGCCAGATATGCTTTATCGCCTAAGTTAATGGAACGTTTTTGTGGACTGAAAGAGAAATTTAATTGCCCTATTTCGATGGTACTTCGTAACCGAGAAGTGATTATTGCACTTAATTTAGGAAAGAATAGTTTTGAACCGTCCTTTGAAAAGTCATTGTTAGAAGACAATACGATTCGTGATTATATTTCGAGTATCAAAGGCTTTACAGATATGGTGAAAGAACTCGGGTTAAATAACCATATTTGGAAATAAACATTAATGTAATAAAAGACGAGTTTAGATAAAAACTCGTCTTTTTGTTTTATATGCTATGTACTTGTTTATTGGGTTTTTAACACCGAAAATTTTGACCGCACTTTTATTTCGCAAAATAGTCAGTTTTTTGCTATAATTCCGCACAATTTTCATTACAAAATAGAGAAAAACTATGTCAGAAACACCGGTTACAGAAAATGCTTATGGTGCATCAAGTATTAAAGTCTTAAAAGGGCTTGATGCGGTTCGGAAACGTCCGGGCATGTATATTGGGGATACCGATGATGGAACAGGCCTACACCATATGGTGTTTGAGGTAGTGGATAACGCGATCGATGAAGCACTTGCCGGCTATTGTTCCGATATTATCGTCACTATTCATGATGACAACTCTGTTTCCGTGCAAGATGACGGTCGTGGTATTCCGGTAGATATTCACCCAGAAGAAGGGGTTTCTGCCGCAGAAGTAATCATGACAGTACTTCACGCGGGTGGTAAATTCGATGATAACTCTTATAAAGTATCAGGTGGTTTACACGGCGTGGGTGTTTCGGTAGTAAATGCACTTTCTGATAAATTGCAATTAACTATTCGTCGCCAAGGTCATGTGTACGAGCAATTCTATCACTTGGGTGAGCCTCAAGGGCCTTTAACTATTATCGGTGAAACTCAAACGACGGGTACAACCGTGCGTTTCTGGCCAAGTCCAGAAATCTTTGCAATTACAACTTTCGATTACAAAATTTTAGCAAAACGCTTACGTGAGCTTTCATTCTTAAACTCTGGTGTATCAATTCGTTTAATCGATAAACGTGATGGCACAGAAGATCACTTCCATTACGAAGGTGGTATTCAAGCGTTCGTTGAATATTTAAATAAAAATAAAAATCCAATTCACCCAAAACCATTCTATTTTTCAGCTGAAAAAGACGGCATTGGCGTGGAAGTCGCATTGCAATGGAATGATGGTGTAAACGAAAACGTTTATTGCTTTACCAACAACATTCCACAACGTGATGGTGGTACTCACTTAGCCGGTTTCCGTGGTGCATTAACGCGTAGCTTAAATAACTATATGGAAAGCGAAGGGTTACTGAAAAAAGAGAAAGTGAGCACATCAGGTGACGACGCACGTGAAGGTTTGGTGGCAATTATTTCGGTGAAAGTGCCTGATCCTAAATTCTCTTCACAAACAAAAGACAAATTAGTGTCTTCTGAAGTGAAAAGTGCGGTTGAATCTGCAATGAATGAGCGTATGCAGGAATATCTATTAGAAAATCCAGCCGATGCGAAGATCATTGTAAATCAAATTATTACAGCCGCACGTGCGCGTGAGGCAGCACGTAAAGCCCGCGAAATGACCCGTCGTAAAGGCGCATTGGATATTGCAGGCCTTCCGGGTAAATTAGCGGACTGCCAAGAGAAAGACCCAGCACTTTCAGAACTTTACCTCGTGGAGGGGGATTCTGCGGGTGGTTCGGCAAAATCAGGTCGTGATCGTAAAACTCAAGCGATTTTGCCATTAAAAGGTAAAATTCTTAACGTTGAAAAAGCGCGTTTTGACAAAATGCTTTCTTCTCAAGAAGTGGGCACATTAATTACAGCGCTTGGCTGTGGAATTGGTCGTGATGAATATAATCCAGATAAATTACGTTACCACCACATCATTATCATGACTGATGCGGACGTGGACGGTTCACACATTCGTACGTTATTGTTGACCTTCTTCTATCGTCAAATGCCGGAATTAATTGAGCGTGGTTATGTGTATATTGCTCAGCCACCACTTTATAAAGTGAAAAAAGGTAAACAGGAGCGTTACATCAAAGATAACGACGAAATGGTGCAATATGAATTAATGCTTGCACTTGATGGCGCAGCGTTGCATATCAGTGCTAATGTGCCAGCAATGAATGATTTAGTGTTCGAGAAATTAGTGAGTGAATATAACAATGTTCAGAAATTAATTACTCGTTTAAGTCGTTACTATCCAGAGCCATTATTACAAGGTTTGGTTTACCAACCACAATTAACCGTTGAGTTAATGCGTAATGAAAGTGCGGTCGAAAATTGGGCGAATGCTTTTGTTGCCTACTTAACTGAAAAAGAAACAGAAGCACATTTATATTCAGCGAGAACGCAATTTAACAGCGAACGCCAAGTATATGAAGCCGTCATTACCGTTCGTAAACACGGTATTGATACCGATTACTTCATCAACTTTGATTTTGTCACGGGTAATGAGTTTGCGAAGATTACCGCCTTCGGTCAGCAAGTGAATGGCTTGCTAGAAGAGGGCGCTTACGTCACACGTGGTGAAAAAACACAACCTGTTCAATCATTTGAACAAGCTGTTGAATGGTTGATGAAAGAATCTCGTCGTGGCTTAGAAATCCAACGTTATAAAGGGTTAGGTGAAATGAACGCTGAGCAACTTTGGGAAACCACAATGGATCCAAATGCTCGTCGTATGTTAAAAGTATCAATTAAAGATGCTGTCGCTGCAGACCAACTCTTCACTACATTGATGGGAGATGAAGTTGAGCCTCGCCGTGAATTCATTGAAATGAATGCGTTGAGAGCAAATCTAGACGTTTAGTCTAACACTCAAAAATATCACTAAAAATGACCGCACTTAGGAAAACCGAGTGCGGTATTTTTTTACTTAATATATAAATAAAAATAATTTTCAATTAGATCTATTATTTGTTTATATTCTTGACTATAATTTTTACGACTTATATCGCTTAAAGACAATAATACGAAATAGACTCGTTTTTTGGTTGTTAGATTGGTAGCAAAGTACGCATAGTAATGTGCGTACTTCTTTTTTGTTTTTAGGAGCAATCATTATGATGATAGATAAACGCCTAATTAACACGGTAGCCGACAGTAAAAAATGGATTGGCATCACGGTGTTATGGAATTGGGTGGCGTTAATTGGTGGGATTATTAGTGCCGTCGTGTTTTCTTATATTTTACAGGCGGCTTATTTTAATGAATTGGGCCCGATAAGTGCGGTCATTTTGGGGATCGTTTTAATTGCTGCTTTGGCGTTGCGTGCCTTTGCAGGTAAAAAATCGGTGCAAGCCTCTTATTTTGCTAGTACTAAAGTCAAACATGAGCTGCGTAGCCTCATCTATCGCAAATTGGCTTCCATGCCGCTTAACCAAGTGAATCAACAATCTACTTCAAGTATTATCCAAGTGGCTTCGGAAGGCGTAGAACAACTTGAAATCTACTTTGGGCGTTATTTGCCTCAGCTTTTTTATAGCTTACTTGCACCGCTCACACTCTTCGCTTTTCTGATCTTTTTCAGCTTTAAAACAGCCGTAATTTTGTTGATTTGTGTTCCGTTGATTCCTATGTCGATCATTGCAGTGAATAAAATTGCGAAAAAACTCTTGGCAAAATATTGGTCCATTTATGTGGGGTTAGGCAGCAGTTTCTTAGATAACCTACAGGGTTTAATTACGCTGAAAATCTATCAAGATGATGCTTATAAAGCGAAAGCAATGGATGAAGAAGCGGAACATTTCCGCAAAATTACCATGAAAGTGCTTACCATGCAGCTTAACTCGGTATCACTGATGGATTTACTGGCTTACGGTGGTGCGGCAATCGGGATTTTAACGGCTTTATTGCAATTCCAAGCTAATCAATTAACCGTATTAGGTGTGATTTTGTTTATTTTGCTTTCTTCTGAATTCTTTATTCCACTTCGTTTATTGGGTTCTTTCTTCCATGTGGCGATGAATGGTAAAGCGGCATCAGATAAGATCTTTACATTGTTAGATACGCCAGTGGAAACTCAAGCACAAGCGGTCGATTTTGCAGCGAAAAATGCCATTCAGGTGGATATTCAAGATCTGCATTTTGCTTACAGCGAAGAGAAGCCTGCGATTGTTGGCTTAGATTTAAGCATCTTACCAAATCAGCTTACGGTATTTGTGGGTAAAAGTGGTTGTGGTAAATCTACCTTGGTTTCATTGCTAATGGGCTTTAATAAAGCGCAACAAGGCAAAATTCTATTCAACGGCCAAGAAATTCAAGAGATTGATCGTCATTCGTTTTATGAAAAAGTCTCTTTGGTGAGCCATAGCAGTTATGTGTTTAAAGGTACGCTACGTGAAAATATGACCATGGCGAAAATCGATGCTACAGATGAGCAAATTTATGCGTGTTTAGAACAAGTCAATTTGGCGCAATTCGTTCGAGATAACGGTGGATTAGATATGCCGTTGTTAAGCCGTGGTGCGAATTTATCTGGCGGTCAAATTCAACGTTTAGCGTTAGCGCGTGCTTTATTACACAATGCCGAGCTTTATATTTTTGATGAAGCGACCAGTAACATTGATGTAGAAAGCGAAGAAATTATTTTGCAGTTCATTCAACAATTTAAACAACAAAAAAACATTGTGATGATTTCTCATCGTTTGGCGAATGCCGTGAATGCCGACTGTATTAATGTGCTTGAACAAGGCAAATTGATTGAGCAAGGCACACATAAAGAGTTCATGGAAAAACAGGGTGCGTATGCTGAAATGTTCCAACAACAAAAAGATTTAGAACAAATTAGAGAGGTGGCAAATGCGTAAAAATGGTTTTGTTGTAATGGGGCATTTGTTGAAATTAGTGACCCCACTGGCACATATCATGGCGTTTACCATCACCATGGGAACGCTCGGTTTTCTGGCTGCCATCTTTATTATGGTGCTTGGGGCGATGGGGTTAGTGAATCTTCTCAACTTTGACACCCATTTAAGTTTTTCTGGAATTTTGACCGCACTTATCGTGTTGGCAGTGGCTCGTGGCGCATTGCGTTATTTAGAGCAAATGTCAGGGCACTATATTGCTTTTAAATTATTGGCATTATTGCGTGATAAAGTCTTTTCTTCTTTACGCCGCTTAGCTTTTGTGAAGTTGCAAGACAAACAAGCGGGGCAATTAGTGTCCTTGGTGACTAACGATATTGAATTGCTCGAAGTGTTCTATGCGCATACCATCGCACCAATTATGATTGCGTTCTTTACTTCTGCGATTTTATTGTTGATCTTTGGGCATCTTTCAGGTTGGTTTGTGGTTGTAGCATTAGCCGCTTATTTAACGGTAGGCGTGATTTTACCCATTATCACCACCAAATTAGCGCGTGAAGATGGCAGACGCTATCGTGAGCTAGTGGGGGAAATGAACGATTTCTTCCTCGACAGTGTGCGTGGTATGAAAGAGATCCAACTTTTCGGCTACGCAAAACAGCGCTTAGATGAAATTCAACAACGCAGCCAAAAAATCGATACCGCTTTTGAGCGCATTAAAGACCAAGAAGCAAAAGTACGTGTTTACACTGAAGTGGCGGTATCCGTGTTTAACATCATTATGTTATTCACCGGCTTAATTTTGTTTAGTCTAGATAAGATTGATTTTTCTGCCTTTTTAATTGGCGTGATTTTATTGATGTCGAGCTATGGCCCCGTTATTGCATTAAGTAACCTTTCAAGCAACTTGTTACAAACCTTGGCTTCAGGTGAGCGTGTATTGAGCTTGCTAGCAGAAGAACCCGAATTAAAAGACGTAGAAAGTGCGGTCGATTTGAAGGATGTTTCTCGCATTGATGTTGAGAACGTAAGTTTTGCTTATGGTGAAGAACAAATTTTATCGGATGTTAGCTTGTCTGTGAAAAAGGGTGAAATCTTAGGGATTCATGGCAGAAGTGGTAGCGGTAAAAGCACCTTGTTAAAACTGCTGATGCGTTTTTACGATCCTAAATCGGGTAGCATTAAAATTAATGGCGAAATCTTACCGAATATCAACACCCGTAGTTTGCGAGACAATATGGCGTACATTACCCAGCAAACCTATATTTTCAACGAAACCATCGAGGAAAATATTCGCCTTGCGCGTCGTGATGCAACACTAGACGAAATTATGGAAGCTGCGAAGAAAGCGTCAATTCATGATTTCATTTTGAGTTTGCCCGAAGGTTATCAAACGAAAATGACCGAATTAGGCGGTAACCTTTCTGATGGTGAAAAACAGCGTATCGGTATTGCTCGTGCATTCCTACACAACGCACCGATTATTTTACTCGATGAACCGACCAGTAATTTGGATAGCTTAAACGAAGCGATGATTTTGAAATCATTGTTGAACGTGAAAGCAGAAAAATTGATTATTCTCGTGAGTCATCGCCAATCTACCATGGCGATTTGCGATCAGGTGATTGGCATTGAGAATGGAAGAATGTCGTAAGGCAGTGATAAAAAGAGCGGTCAAATTGACCGCTCTTTTTTTATTTTCTTAATTTCACTAATTCAACTTCGTGATTTTCACCTTTTCTAAGAATTAGATTGGCGCGTTCACGAGTCGGCAGAATGTTTTGTTTTAAATTCAATCCGTTAATGTTATCCCAAATGTTGCTGGCTGTTTCAATGGCTTCTTGCTCAGAGAGATTAGCATAATGTTTAAAATAGGAATCCGGATTGGTGAAAGCACTTTGACGGAATTTTAAGAATCGTTTGATGTACCATTCTTTGAGTAAGTTCTCATCAGCATCAACATAAATAGAAAAATCCACAAAATCAGACACGAAGGTTTGATTGGCTTTATTTGAACCTGTTTGAAGAACGTTTAGTCCTTCTAAAATTAAAATATCCGGTTGATCGACAATATCGAACTTATCAGGAACGATATCGTAAGTCAGATGAGAATAAATGGGCGATTTCACCGATGGTTTACCTGATTTGATATCGGCTAAAAAACGAATTAATTTCGCCGTGTCATAAGAAATAGGGAAGCCTTTTTTCTGTAGCAGATCATCTTTTTTAAGTTTTTCTAATGGATAGAGGAAACCATCGGTAGTGATTAAATCAACTTTTCGTTCGGTAGGCCAATGAGTTAGCAGTGATTGCAAAATACGAGCCGATGTACTTTTCCCGACAGCAACACTACCCGCGATACTAATGATGTAAGGGACTTTAGGGCTTTGTCCGCCAAGAAAACGATTCAAAACGGTTTGGCGGCGAAGGTTTTCGTCAATGTAATAGTTAATAAGACGTGCAAGTGGCAGGTAAATTGTGCTTACTTCATCAAGAGAAAGCTCTTCATTAAAACCTAAAAGCGGTTTGAGATCTTGCTCCGTTAATTTTAGCGGAACAGATTTTCTTAATTCAGCCCATTGCTGACGGCTAAAGTTCAGAAAGGGTGTGAGTTGTTCAGTAATTTCCACGGTGCTTTATATCTAGAGTGAAAAAATTGGACAAAATATACCCTATAAA
>JABZOY010000003.1:28496-41886 GCA_015255025.1 Haemophilus sp. | reverse complement strand
ATTTTTTAAGAGATCCAAATAAAGAGCCAAATCGATATTTACCTGAGCATTTTCTTTCGCACCATCAACTTTTTCTAATTCTTTAGTTAGTATTTCGAGACCTTTAGCGTCATTTTTACTAAAAAGCATTTCAGCTTTTTGATAGATTTTCTCTGGAGTACGCCCGCCCTGTGAATACCATGCCGTCCAAAGTTGAGCATCATTAGGAAGCTCCGCATTGTTAAGCCAAAGTTGTTCATACTCAGATAAAATAGCCGATTTATTCTTATCGTTTGATTGATTTTCTGCTGTTTGATTGGTATTGGCTGCTTCTATTTGATATTTAGCCGTGAGCACGGCAATTTGTGTTTCCAAATTATTTGGCGTGAGTTTGGTGAGAGCTTGAGTATCTTCAGCATTGGTGAATAATGTAAAAATGCTTTGTTCTAATTTTCCACGTAGAAAATGAGAGGCATGCTGCTGAATAAATTGTTCAATGTCTGTTCGTAATGCATTTACTTCTTCACGAGCCGTATCGCGATTAACGGTTTTTACACGTGCATCTAAATAAGCTGCCATAGCATCAGCTTGCAATGGATAACCTTTTAAGGAGTCAATTAAACCCAGGAATAATTTGGCATTATCAGAAACATGATTATTTTTGACCGCACTTTTTAGGAGCGATTCTAATTGTAGAAAAGTCGCACGTTGTTCAATCAGCTTTAATTCGTGAGCATGCTGTTGTTGTGCCCATTTTGCTTGCTCTTCCGCAAGATTAATTTGTGGTGCAGTTTCAGTTTTGCTTTTATGAGCATGTTGATTGGCCAAAGCTGAACCTGAAAGTGCGGTTAAAATAAATAACGAAATTGTCGTGTGTTTAAGTGCTCGCATAGGAGATTCCATATAAAGAGAAAGACGGATATTTAGATCCGTCTTTGAGTGTAGAGTTCGTTTTATTTAGAAAACTTTTTTGAACGGCTTCACGATGACATCACCGTAAACGCCCGCTTCAACATAAGGATCTTGTGCAGCCCAGTCTTTTGCGACAGACAGGCTTTTAAATTGAGCAATCACAGTCGAGCCGGTAAAGCCAGCTTCGCCTGGATTTTCATCATCAATGGCTGGATTGGGGCCTGCTGTTAATAAGCGACCTTCTGCTTGTAATTGTTTTAAACGAGCAAGATGTTGTTCACGTACAGCAAGACGTTTTTCTAAGGTGCCGGGAATGTCTTGGGCAAAAATTACATAGTACATAGCTTCTCCTGTTAGCAACTTAAGTGTAATTCTTCAATCGTTTTTAAGGCTTGCTCTAATTCATGGTTACCTTCACGCGGAATACTGCGAGATTTTCCATCCGCATCGACTGCAACGAAGGTAAATACCGCATCGGTGACACAATAGCGTTCACCAATGGGTTCGCTAGAGACTTTTTTCACCCAGACTTCTACTTTGATTTTAATAGAAGAACGACCCACTTTAAGACATTGTCCGTAGCAGCAAACCACATCCCCTACCGAGATAGGTTTAATGAAGTTCATACTTTCAACTGCAACGGTGACGACACGGCCGTGGGCAATTTCTTTCGCTAAGATCGCGCCGCCCATATCCATTTGTGACATAATCCAGCCACCGAAAATATCGCCGTTGGCGTTGGTATCCGAAGGCATTGCTAAGGTACGTAATAATAATACGCCTTTAGATTGACGACCGTCTTTATCAGTAAGATTTGAAACCATTATTTTTCCCCATCATTTTTTTGATCATCTTTAGGTAAGTAACGGTAAATATAAGCACCGCTGACGATTGTTGCAACAAAGGTCATACCAAGTAAACCGAAAGATTTAAAATCAACCCAAGCATCTTCAGACATATTTTGGCTGATATAAATATTTACAAGCATACACAGAATGAAAAATCCTGCCCAGCCTAAATTCAATTTGTTCCACACATTATCCGGTAATTGGATTTCTTTGCCTAATAACTTTTTCACCAGTGGCGTATTGAATTGGAATTGTGCAACCAATAAAGCAATGGCAAACAAAGCATTAATGATAGTAACTTTCCATTGTAGGTATACGATTTTATCGAAATAGGCTGTGAGTAAGCCAAAAAAGACGACAGCAATGGCTATAATTTTTTGTTGTTTTTCAATGACACCATATTTCAGTTTTAACACAATCATCTGCACAATAGTTGCAATAACTAAGACAATCGCAGCTTCACGCACACCAGATATTTTGTAGGTGATGAAAAAGAGAACAAGAGGGATGAATTTAAGAAGTTGTTTCATATTATGCCTTCATAAATAAGCTGTAAAAACGGTAAGTAAATACCAAAATAAACATTTGAAATAATGCAGCCAAGATACCAACGATAGCACTTAAAAATGATGAACCCAAGAGTGCACCAATGGTATTCACCACTAAAGGAAGAAGTAAATAAGTGAGCAAGGCATAAATAATTAATACGCCATTACGTTTAATACCTGCACGCCACACCTGTAAAGCACTTTGCCCGATAGATTGATTTGCGGCAATGTAATGCACAGGCGATAAGCATAGGCGAACAAAGAAAAATAAACCAAATACCATTGAAACAAAGGCTAGAGGGGAGAGGGCATTTTTGCTTAAAAATGAGCTCATGACATCCGCTATACCAAAGAGAAGTGGCAAGCTCATAAAAATATCTAAAACGACCACACCTAAAAAACGACGCAATGTAAGCATGAGACCTTGATTAATCGGATTTTCATTTTGCAGACTAATATGATGAATGGTTGCAATACCGAAGGTCGCAATAAAAGACATCAATAATTGTTGGAATAAAAAAGATCCAATCAGTGCAGTTGGCTCCACTTTGCTCAATGCATCAATAATATCCTGTTGTGATGGATTAGGATTATCACCCAAACTCGGCATTGGGACACTGACTAATGCATTAATCAATTGTGAGATGACAAAAATACCAACGAAAAGTAGCACGGTTTTTCGCTGATTACGCATAAAGTTGAGGCTATCTTGAAAAATCTGAGTAAAGTTAATTGGCATACTATATCCCACAATAATAAAACCCCGATTATACAGGGTTTATTGTTTTTTTCATAAAATCAGGTTATTTAATGGTGATTTCATTTACCATTTTCAAGAGAGAATATCGTTTTATTCATAAGCATAGCCACTAGGCGGTAGCAACTTACCATCTAAATAAGCTTGATTTTCAATCAGTTTTAATCGCTCTTCAATAAACCATTTAATCACTAAAGGATAAATATTATATTCCTGTTCACGCGTACGAAGTTCAATTTCCTCGACGGTATCACCAGGGAAAATAGGCACTTTAGCTTGTAACACAATGGCACCGCCATCGATCTCTTCATTGACAAAATGCACGGTTGTACCGTGTTCGCTGTCGCCATTCTCAAGTGCTCTTTGATAAGTATGTAACCCAGGATATTTTGGCAGAAGGGAAGGATGAATATTTAAAATTTTCCCAGTAAAACGTTGTGTGAATGGCTTGGTTAAGATTTTCATGTAACCGGCTAACACAATGAGATCAATATTGAGAGCGTCTAAATAATCCCCTATAGCCTTATCCATAGCGGGATTGGAACTAAAATCTTGGCGCAAAAAAACTCGGCTAGGAATGCCCGCACTTTCAGCGCGTTCTAAGCCAAATGAATCAATTTTATTACTGATGACAGTCACGACCTTTCCTGGAATAAACCCAGTTTGACAAGCCTCAATTATTGCTTGAAGATTTGATCCTTGCCCTGAAATCAGGACGGCAATTTTTTTCATATTATTCTACATAAAAGAAGGGCGAACCTTTCATTCTGAAATTTTCGCCCTGAAATGGAAAAGAGAAATTATTTAATAATAACTTGTGGTTCGTTATCTGTTGCATTTTCAATATGACCGATTAACCAGGTATTTTCACCGGATTGTTTTAAAATCGCTAAAGCGGTTTCCACTTGCGATTGTGGTAATGCAATCACCATCCCAACGCCACAGTTAAATGTTCGGTACATTTCATAGGTTTCAATGTTGCCTTTTTCTTGTAACCATTTGAATACGGGTTGCCATTCCCAACTGCTTTCATCAATAACCGCTTTGGTATTTTTCGGTAATACACGAGGGATATTTTCCCAGAAACCGCCACCCGTTAAGTGTGCGATAGCATGGACTTCCGTTTGTTTGATTAAAGCGAGAACAGATTTTACATAGATTTTTGTCGGTGCAAGCACTTGTTCACTTAATGGACGACCATCTAATTGCTCAGTGGCTGGATTGACGCCAGCAACATCAATGACTTTACGAATTAAAGAATAACCATTTGAATGCGGGCCACTTGAACCTAGTGCAATTAAAGCATCTCCTACTTTAACTTGGCTACCATCAATGATTTCTGATTTTTCGACGACACCCACACAGAAACCTGCAAGGTCATAATCACCTGCGTGATACATACCCGGCATTTCGGCAGTTTCGCCACCGACTAATGCACAACCCGATTGTACACAGCCTTCAGCAATGCCTTTTACCACATCAGAGGCAACATCCACATCAAGTTTTCCTGTCGCATAGTAGTCTAAGAAGAATAAGGGTTCGGCGCCTTGAACCACTAAATCGTTAACACACATTGCAACCAAATCAATACCAATGGTATCGTGTTTTTTTAAGTCAATGGCTAAACGTAATTTTGTGCCCACGCCGTCTGTACCAGAAACGAGGATAGGTTCTTTATATTTGCCCGGAATAGCACATAATGCACCAAAGCCGCCTAATCCGCCGATGACTTCAGGACGGGTGGTTCGTTTCACGTGTGGTTTAATACGTTCAACTAATTCATTACCGGCATTAATATCCACGCCTGCATCTTTATAACTTAATGATGGTTTGCTCACAATGTTATCCTATATTTTTAGGTTAAATGATAAAACGGCGTGATTGTATCAGATTAAGCAAACGTTTGCGATAGTGATTTAATTGGGTTTTAATTAAAAAAATAACCGCACTTTATTTTAAAGGATAAAGTGCGGTCAATTTCTAAAAAGTTTTTAGCGATTCGCTAATTCAAAAATCATCGCTTCAGCTTGGCAGCTAAATGTAAAACGAGCCGTTAAATTTGCGCCATTTTCAGTTTCGGTGATTTCACTTTTAATCTCGCAAGGATCGCTTTCTGTTTTGCGAGCTTTTTCAATGAAACGATTAAGTGCTGCTTCAGCTTCAGCTTTATTCGCATAGGTTTGATGAATATCAACAGAACAATCTGAACCGTCAATAATCGTCCCCACATCAACACAGCTACAAGTGAGAGATTCTTCTGCTTTGCATGTTACTGTCATAGGATTTCCTTATTTAAAATTAAGATTGGTTCTATTCTAGCATTTTTGAAACGCTCTGCCAAAGCGACCGTATTTTTTTAATTTAAATATCATTTATTTATCACTGGTCGGAACACTTTAAAATTAATCTAAAATAATTTGCACTCCATTTATTGGAGTTTTAGAATCTCGCGGCTTTTTTCATTATTATTAATAACAAAAGGTTCCAAATGAGAAAATTTAATAAAACGCTATTAGCAATGACTACATTGTTAGCAGCAAGCGGTGCAAATGCTGCCGCATTCCAATTAGCAGAAGTTTCTACATCAGGTCTTGGTCGTGCTTATGCGGGTGAAGCAGCAATTGCTGATAATGCTGCAGTAGTTGCCACTAACCCTGCATTAATGAGCTTATTCAAAACTAATCAATTCTCTGTGGGCGGCGTTTATGTGGATTCTAAAATTCACATGAGTGGTCCAGTTACAGTTAATGCGCTAGGTCGTACTGTTGCTGTAGGTTCTGCAGATCATAATAGTGTTGTTCCTGGCTCATTGATTCCGAATATGTATTTTGTAGCACCAATTAATGACAAATTTGCCATTGGTGGTGGTATGAATGTGAATTTTGGATTAAAAAGTGAATATGAATCAGATTACAACGCGGGAGTATTCGGCGGTAAAACTGATTTAAGTGCGATTAACTTAAATTTAAGCGGTTCATATCGTGTCTCTCAAGGTTTAACTGCTGGTGTGGGTTTAAATGCAGTTTATGCAAAAGCAGAAATTGAGCGTCGTGCAGGTATTTTAAGTGATGCAGTGAAAAATGCTGCGCCATTAGTTCCTGCATTAGTGAAAGCTGGACGAATTTCACCAAACGCGGCCGCTTCTTTAGCAAAATTACAAGGTGTGAATAAAGAAACTGTATTAACCCACTTACAGGATAAAAATGCATGGGGTTTTGGTTGGAATGCTGGTTTAATGTATGAGTTCAACGAAAATAACCGTGTTGGTTTAGCCTATCATTCAAAAGTCTATATTGACTTTGAAGATGATAATGCTGTGAGTGCGAGTCGTACTATTCGTGGTCAAGGCCCTGCTGCAGGTGGATTAACATTACACTTACCAGATTATTTAGAATTATCAGGTTTCCACCAAGTGACAGATAATTTGGCATTGCACTATAGCTACAAATTTACACATTGGAGCCGTTTCAAAGAGTTACACGCAACCTTTAATGACGGAGAACTCGCATTCCATAAAGATGAAAAATACCGTAGCAATTCTCGTTATGCATTAGGTGCAACCTATAATGTAAATGATAAATTAACGCTTCGTGCCGGTATTGCTTATGATGAAGCTGCTGCACCAACAGAGCATGCAAGTGCATCTATTCCAGATACTGATCGTATGTGGTATAGCGTAGGGGCAACTTATAAATTTACCCCTAATCTTTCTATTGATGCAGGCTTTGCACACTTACGTGGTAAAAAAATTCACTTTACCGAAAGCCAATCAATTGGTGGCTTAGCGACAGTAACAGCGAATTATACCTCTAAAGCAAGTGCTAACCTTTACGGTTTAAACTTAAACTACAGTTTCTAATTTGTAAAAAATTTAGCATAATACGCAGCACACCGAATGTATGTTCGGTGTGCTTTTTTCTTATACCACTCCATAAAAAACGAGAGAAAAATGACCGCACTTTTTTATGCTTACATGGACTCACCAATTGGTCGGTTATTAATGCTTTCTGATGGTGAAAATCTCACAAATTTAGATTGTGAATTAGAACAAACCACGCCAAATCCAAATTGGATTTTACGAGACGATTTACCGCTTTTTAAAAAAGTACACTATGCTTTAATGCGTTATTTTAATGGCGAGCCAGAAAGTTTCTCCGATATTCCTTTATCGCCTAAAGGTACCGCATTTCAACAAGCGATTTGGACAGCATTGCGTCAAATTCCTTATGGTAAAACAGCCAGTTATGGTGGATTAGCCGAAAGCATTAATAACCCTAAGGCGGTGCGAGCAGTTGGCGGTGCTGTTGGGAGTAATCCCATTAGTATTATCATTCCATGTCATCGTGTATTAGGGAAAAAATGTGAAATCACTGGTTTTGGTGGTGGATTGCCGGCAAAACGCTTTTTATTGAAACTAGAAAATATTCCTTACATCGACAAAGGCGTAGAATACGTTAAACCGAAATTATTGAAGAAATACCACGAATGATCCCACAAACCGAACAAGCCTTATTAGAAAAAGCGCAATCTATTGCGGGGTTAACCTTTGGCGAACTTGCAGATGAGTTAAATATTCCCGTTCCGCCTGATTTAAAACGCGATAAAGGTTGGGTTGGAATGTTGCTTGAAACCGCATTAGGAGCGACTGCCGGCAGTAAAGCAGAGCAGGATTTTTCCCATTTAGGCATCGAATTAAAAACCTTACCCATCAATGCTGAAGGTTTTCCGTTGGAAACCACGTTTGTGAGCCTTGCGCCTTTGGTGCAAAACTCAGGAGTAAATTGGGAAAATTCACACGTTCGTCATAAATTATCGAAAGTCTTGTGGATTCCCATTGAAGGCAGCCGAGACATTCCTTTGCGTGAGCGCCATATTGGTCAGCCTATCTTATGGCAACCTTCGATTGAGCAAGAACATCAATTACGCCAAGATTGGGAAGAGTTGATGGATTATATTGTGCTTGGAAAGTTAGATCAGATTACGGCGCGTATTGGTGAAGTTATGCAATTGCGTCCAAAAGGTGCAAATAGCAAAGCTATCACGAAAGGCATTGGTAAAAATGGAGAAGTGATTGATACCTTGCCGCTGGGATTTTATTTACGGAAAGAATTTACGGCAGGCATTTTAAACGCTTTTCTAGATAATAAAAATGGGTGAATCATCACCCATTTTTATTTCTCTTCACTTTGAAAAACACGGAAAAATCCCACCGCACTTTGTAAAGTCTCACCATAAAAAATGAGTGGAATACGATTTCGTTGCCAAGGCGGAACACCGAGCTCTTGCCAAATTTTTTTCATGGTTTCGGCAGGACGATTATGTTGGCGTTTTACTTTGCCAGTATAAGCAAATCGTATTTGAATCGGCTCTTGAGTATCAGCAAGTTGAACCTGTTTTTCGTTCCAATTGACTAAAATGCCTTTCGCCTTGTGGGTTGCATAAATTGTACCAAGATTATCAGGCAAGGTAATCTGTTGATTTAACGGCATATCAAGACAAGTTTGTGACAAATCAGTGAATTTTCCCGTTAAATAGAGACATTGTTGATAACGGCGAATAATATGTTCCCCAAGTTGAAATAGTGGAGAGGCATCCGCTTTAGCCTTAATCACATCATTAATAATATGCATTAATTGAACCTGTGTTGGCATAGCAATCTGATTTTTAGCCAGCCACATTCGCAAAAGTGCGGTTTGTTTTTGCAATGAATAGTCTAGAAAGTTTAGGAACGAAAACTGTTTTTGAACCTCAAGAATGTGCTGCTCAAAGCAGGTCTGTAATAATTCATTAATCAGTTGTTGTTGCTCAAAACAATGTTGTGCGGCACGCTGAACCGAATGATCAAAATGCCCCCAACGTTGGCGTAATTCAGGCAAAATTTGGTTGCGTAAAAAGTTGCGATCGTAATGATTATCTTGATTGCTTTCGTCTTCGACCCAAGACAGATTTTCTTGCTGTACGTAATTTTCTAATTCACTTCGACTAAAAGAAAGAAGCGGACGCAGGATAGGCATCCCGAATAATTGACTTTCTTTTTGCATAGCGCCTAAACCTTGTAACCCGGCACCTCGTTTTAATGCAAGGAAAAAGGTTTCAGTTTGATCATTTAAATGATGCGCTGTGACCAGATATTCATCAGGCTGAATATGTGTTGAAATAGCCTGATAACGGGCCTCTCTTGCGCCAGCCTCAATACCATCGTGCATTTCCACTTTGACTTTTTCAATGATAAGTGGAATCGCAAATTGTTCACAGAGTTGTTGGCAATGAGCCGTCCAAGTATCCGCATTCGGGCTTAATCCGTGATGGATATGAATAGCTCGCAGGCTTAAGTGCGGTCGTTTTTCGCTGAGTTTTTTAACTAAAGAAAGCAGTGCAGTTGAATCCAAACCACCGCTAAAAGCGATGAGAAGCTTATTGGCGGTGGTTGGAATTTGAGCTTGGAATAATGAAAAAAGATCCATTAGGCAACTTTAACAGCTTTGTAGTTTGTGCTTGGATTTAAGATCTCAAAACGTGCAGCAATAGGTTGGAGTTCGTAAGATTTCAAATCAAAGGTGGTTTTCATCACACCCGCCACGGCATTATTCATTTTTTCAAAAGCTTCAACATCATTGCCACAGTTTAAGTAATGCGCCAAGAAAGTACCCGCAATTAAATCACCCACACCAACAGGTTCAAAGTTAAATTTATAAAGCGGACGACTTAAATGCCATACGCCTTCAGGTGTCGCCATAATGATTTCAAAGGTATCAGGATCATTTAATTTACCTGCTTTACCTAAGTGTTTAACCAACACTTTCTTCACACCTTTAGCAACTAATGCCTTGGCAGCTTTCAGCACATCGTCAAAGGTGTTGATAGGGAAGTCAGAAAGCGTACGAAGTTCGGAAAGATTTGGGGTCATGATGTCCGCACGTGGAATGGCTTTTTCAATTAAGCGTTCACGTACACCATCAGCTACTACGCAGACTTTTTCGGCATTTGGCATCACTGGATCGCACAAGTAAAGTGCATTGGGGTTACGAGCTTTGATTTTCTCTAAAGCATAGATAATTTGATCAACTTGTTCTGCTGAACCTAAATAGCCAGAAAGTAACGCATCACATTCTTGCAGTTTTCCAATCGCATCTAAACCGTTGGCAATTTCACCAATTTGTTCTTGTGGAATCACCATGCCTGTCCATTTGCCATATTGGGTGTGGTTAGAAAATTGCACGGTATTAAGTGCCCATACATCCACGCCTAATAGCTGCATTGGGAAAGTGGCAGATTTATTACCGGCAAATCCATAAACCACGTGAGATTGAATTGCTAATACATTTTTCATTTTGAACTCCTTTTACGTTATTTTTATTTTAGCATTGATGCATTTTCTGACATCCATGCATTATTTCTCAAAACACAAAAAAAGAGCGGGTAAATTAACCGCTCTTTTTATACATTATTAACAATAACCGTAAGACATTAAACGTTCGTAACGTCTTTCTAATAAGCCATCTTTGTCGAAGGTATCTAATTCGTTTAATTCTTCAACGAGACATTGTTTTAAATTACGTGCCATTTCATGATAATTACGATGCGCACCACCTAATGGTTCTGGAACGATATTATCAATTAAACCTAACTCTTTTAAACGAGTTGCGGTTAAGCCCATGACTTCTGCTGCGGTTGACGCTTTTTCTGCGCTTTTCCATAAGATAGAAGCACAGCCTTCTGGTGAGATAACAGAATAGGTTGAATATTGCAACATATTCACTTTGTCGCCCACACCAATGGCTAATGCACCACCGGAACCGCCTTCACCGATTACCGTACAGATAACAGGCACTTTTAAGGTAGACATTTCACGTAAGTTACGAGCAATGGCTTCAGATTGACCACGTTCTTCCGCACCGATGCCCGGGTAAGCCCCTGGTGTGTCGATAAAGGTAATGATAGGTAAGTTGAAACGCTCAGCCATTTGCATTAAACGTAATGCTTTACGATAGCCTTCAGGTGCTGGCATACCAAAGTTACGTGTTACTTTATCTTTTACTGTACGACCTTTTTGGTGACCGATAATCATTACTGCGCGACCATCTAAACGAGCAAGACCACCTACGATTGCTTTATCATCTGCAAAGGCACGATCGCCTGCAAGTTCTTGGAAATCAGTAAAAATATGTTCGATATAATCAAGCGTATATGGACGATTTGGGTGACGTGCCATACGAGAAACCTGCCATGCATCAAGATTTGCAAAGGTTTTTTTGGTTAATTCATCGCTTTTCTTTTGTAAGCGTTTAATTTCATCGTGTAAATCAATTTTGTCATCAGATGCTGAACGTAGTGCTTCAATTTTGGCTTCAAGTTCAGCAATAGGTAATTCAAAATCTAAATATTCTTGGCTCATTTCTTATCCTAAAATATCGTCAAAAGTTGCCCGCACTTTATCAAGATTTAAGGTGCGGTGCAAATGGTTTTCACTGGTTGGAGCGGATTATAAATATTCCTTTTTTAGTAATGATAACAAAAACAAAAATGCGGAACAAATTACGACGGAAGGCCCCGCAGCTGTATCATAAAAGGCGGAAAGAAATAACCCGCCAATGATGGAAAGCATACTGATTAAAATCGCAATAAATACCATTTGTTCAGGTGTTTTGGCAAAACGTCTTGCTGTTGCGGCGGGAATAATTAAGAGTGATGTAATAATCAGTGCCCCAACAAACTTCATACTTAATGCGATCGTCAGTGCGGTCAAAATCATTAAGATAAATCGCATTTTTTTAATGTTAATGCCTTCCACTTGAGCCAGTTCAGGTGAAACTGTGGTGGAGAGTAAGGCTTGCCAGAAGTAAAGCAGTGTGCCTAATACAATGAGGACACCCGTGCCAATATAAGGTAAGTCGTTAAAATTAATGGCGAGCAAATCCCCAAAAAGATAACTCATTAAATCTACGCGGACATTTTTTAGTAAGCCAACCGTAACCACACCAAGGGAAAGACAACTGTGTGCGATAATGCCTAAAAGGGTATCCACTGAAAATTGCGTGTTACTTTCGAGCCAAACCATTAATACGGCAAGAATAATCGTCAAAATTACAATGGCAACATAAGGATTAATTTGTAGGAAAATCCCTAACGCCACACCAAGCAAGGCCGAGTGGGAAAGGGTATCACCAAAATAAGCCATTTTACGCCACACCACAAAAGCACCCAGTGGTGCGGTAATTAAGGAAAGCAGTAATCCCGTAAGCAAGGCGGGAAATAAAATCTCAAACATGATTTTTCCTTATTGTTGGCATTCAGATGGATTGGCACTGCAACTACAAACATCACCGTGCATATTGTGATGATGATTATGATGGTGCGTATAAAAGCCCACATTTTGTGAGATTTGGTTGCCCCAAAGGCGTATAAATGTTGGATCATTCGATAAACTTTCGGGTGTGCCGGCACAGCGAATATGTTGATTGATGCACAACACTTCTTTACTGTCCGCCATCACGATATGCAAATCATGGGAAACCATTAAAACCGCACAATTTAAGGCTTGTTGAGTACGGTGAATCAGCTGATAAAGTTCAGCTTGACCATTAATATCGACCCCTTGAGTTGGTTCATCTAGCACCAGTAAATTGGGTTTGTTCAAAATCGCACGAGCTAATAACACGCGTTGCATTTCCCCACCTGAGAGTTTTTGCATATTATTTTTTCTCAAATGAGTGATAGAGAGTTGCTCAAGTGCGGTTGATATTTCTTGCGTTTTAACACCTTTTTTGAGTGCCAGAAAACGCTCAACCGTCATTGGTAAGCTGTGATCGAGGTGAATTTTTTGTGGGACATAGCCAATTCTGACATTGGTGCTATAAATTACTTCACCGGATGTTGGCGTTTGTAATTTTAATAAGGTTTTTAAGAGGGTCGATTTTCCCCCACCATTTGGCCCAACAATGGTGATAATGGAATTGGGATAAATGCTGAGGTTAATATCCCGCAATGCGGTCTTTTGTTCAAAGACCACATTGATATTTTTCAGTGTAATTAATGGTGTGGGTTGGGTTGGTTGAATGGCGCGAATCTGCATAATTCCCCCTTTAAAAATAGCTCACTAAAATAGCTCATTTCCGCCTTTTTCTCAAGAAATTCTGACTATGCCTAATATTTAGGCATAAGATTTGACATTTTTAGGGTAAAATGAATTTTTTTTAGAGTTTGTAGTCTGAAGAGCGAAAAGCTTTTTATTCATTTTAAAGGTATCTATTTTGCAACACGTTAAATTAGCTAGAGATCGACGGAAACGAAAATCCCGTATAAAAGCGGCGATTTTTTTTGCCGCACTTTTGCTTATTTTAACGGGT
>JABZOY010000003.1:0-28486 GCA_015255025.1 Haemophilus sp. | reverse complement strand
ATACCGCTGATTATGATCCTTCTTTGCAAAGTAATCTTGAGCCAGAGATGGTGGATAACGTTCAATATCAATCCCTTACACCTGAAAAAACAGAATCAGATAAGCAACAAACTCAAGCAGGCGAACATCCTGAAACTAAGCAGAATGCGAATACGGAAGATGCGACTTCTTACGATGATGATCTTCAAGCCAAAGATGATGAAGTTGATGAAATCAAACCGCAATTTGACGATCTCAATGATTTACCAAAAGATGCTCAAGATGTGTTGAGTGGTATTTTAGATGTGGCCGATCAAGCACTACGTATTACCGATCAATTTAGCCATACCGTAGTACGTGGCGACTCCTTAAAAGACGTGTTAGAGCTTTCAGGTTTAGAAGATGATACGGCGAAAAATTTAATTGCCGAATATCCTGAATTAAAAAACTTACGCGCAGGTCAGCAGTTCTATTGGATTTTAGATAAAGAAGATCAGCTGGAGTATTTAAACTGGTTGGTGTCTGAAAAAGAAGAACGTATTTATGAACGCACGGAAGACGGTAAGTTTAAACGCCAAATTCTAGAGAAGAAAAGTATCTGGAAGAAAGAGGTGTTAAAAGGAACAATTAATGGATCTTTTGCATCAAGTTTGCGTGATTTAGGTCTAGATGGTCGTCAAATCAGCCAATTAAGCTCGGCATTACAATGGCAGGTAAGTCTTCAAAAACTCAGTAAAGGGACCAAGTTTGCGATTTTAGTGTCTCGTGAATACTTAGGCGATAAATTAACAGGGCAAGGTAACGTAGAAGCCATTCACATTATAGCGGATGGTAAGAGTTATTATGGTATTCAAGCGGCGAATGGTCGTTACTACGATAAGCAAGGTGAAACTCTTGGTAAAGGCTTCGCGCGTTACCCATTGCAACGTCAAGCCCGTATTTCGTCACCATTTAACCCAAATCGCCGCCATCCAGTAACGGGACGTGTTCGCCCACATAAAGGGGTAGACTTTGCTGTCGCACCAGGTACACCAGTTATTGCGCCTGCTGATGGTGTGGTGGAAAAAGTGGCTTATCAGGCTGGTGGTGCAGGACGTTATGTGGTGATACGTCATGGTCGTGAATATCAAACGGTGTATATGCATTTAAGTCGTGCTTTAGTTCGAGCAGGGCAAGCTGTGAAGAAAGGGGAACGTATTGCATTAACAGGGAATACGGGTATTTCAACGGGGCCTCACTTGCACTATGAGTTCCATATTAATGATCGTGCAGTAAACCCGCTTACGGTGAAATTACCAGGTACCAGCAGTGGAATGGCAACGGCAGAACGTAAACAATTCTTAGTGCGCGCCAAAGAAGCGGAAAGAATGTTAAGATTCTAGAAAGTAAATTGCGGTCAAATTTGACCGCATTTTTTATAGGCCTAAAAAATTAACTTAAAACTGACCGCACTTCATCTTTTCTCTTTTTCCTCAATATGCTATTCTCTTTGCATTTTAGAATTATTCTCATTTTTATGATTAAGAGACGTTATCTGATTTTTCTGTTGATCGTGCTTTCCTTTGTTTCACTTTTTCTCGGGGTAAGTACCGTTAATTTGCAAGGGTTACTGAATTTTGAAGGTAATCAATGGCAGATCTTTTTAATTAGTCGCGTGCCTCGTTTAATTAGTATCTTAATTGCTGGTGCATCCTTGAGTATTTGTGGTTTAGTGATGCAGCAACTCAGTCGAAACCGATTTGTTTCTCCCACCACGGCGGGCACAATGGACAGCGCACGATTAGGGATTTTAATGGCGATGCTGTTTTTCCCAACAGCTTCAATGTTGTTAAAAACCACTATTGCAGTCATCGTGTCTTTCCTTGGCACATTGTTATTTATGACGATTCTGTCCCGTTTGAAATTCAAGGACACGATTTTTGTGCCCTTAGTGGGGATTATGTTCGGTAATATCATCAGTTCAATTACTGCCTTTATCGCTTACAAAGAAGATTTATTGCAAAACTTATCAGGATGGCTACAAGGGGATTTTTCTCTTGTGATGTCAGGCCGTTACGAATTGTTGTATTTCAGTATTCCTACACTCATCGTGGCTTATTTATTTGCACATCGTTTTTCTATTGTTGGGATGGGGAAAGATTTTGCGGTTAATCTAGGTCTAAATTACAACCAAGTACTTTATCTCGGTCTGCTCATTGTGGCGGTCGTATCTTCGATTATTATCGTGTCTGTTGGCGTGATCCCTTTCTTGGGGTTAATTATCCCGAATATCGTCACACTTTATTTGGGTGATAACTTGAAGAAAGTGTTATCTCATACCGCCTTATTAGGTGCGGTATTTGTCTTGTTCTGCGATATTTTAGGTCGAAGTGTGATTTATCCTTATGAGATTTCCATTAATGCCGTGGTTGGCGTATTTGGCAGTGGTATCTTCTTATTTTTATTATTAAAGCGGTATAGAAATGGCTAAGAAATCTTCTTCTCAACTGATTGTATTGTCGTTGTTAGCCATTGTTTCTCTTGCACTTTATTTAGGCTACAACTTACCGAACCGTTGGCAATATGCCTTGGAAAATCGTGCCTTATCCTTAATTGCGATTGTGATTACAGGCGCGGCAATTGCACTCGCTACGATGATTTTCCAAACGGTCGTGAATAACCGAATTCTCACACCGAGTATTTTAGGTTTAGATTCACTGTATTTGCTGATTCAAACAACGATTATCTTTCTTTTCGGTTCAAGCACATTGCTTTCAATGAATTCGATTGCATTGTTTGTCTTGTGTACGGGATTAATGATGGCGTTTTCATTAGTGCTTTATCACTTCCTGTTTAAGAAAGAGAACCAAAATATTTTCTTCTTATTGCTTGTTGGGATTATTTTCGGCACCTTCTTTGGCAGCTTAACGACGTTTATGGAAGTGTTGATTGATCCAAATGAATTCCAGATCGCTCAAGATATTGGCTTTGCAAGTTTCAACCGAATCAATACACAAATCTTGTGGGTCGCATTAGCCATTTTAGTGTCGACGATTGTTTTCAGTTTGAAATATTGGCATTGCTTTGATGTGTTGGCGTTAGGGCGAGAAAATGCCATTAACTTAGGTATCGATTATCAAAAGACCTTAAAAGTTCTATTAATTCTCGTGGCAATTTTAACGTCAGTGTCGACCGCACTTGTTGGTCCACTTACTTTCCTTGGGTTATTAGTGATGAACGTGACCTTTGAATTTGTTCGTGATTATCGCCACAAAGTTCTTATTCCTGCCGCGATGTTAATTTCCATCATAACCTTGATTTTAGGGCAATTATTAGTGACCCATATTTTTACGTTCCGCACGACATTAAGCATCATCGTTAATTTTGTCGGTGGCGTGTACTTTATTTATTTGTTATTAAGAGCAAACAAAAAATGGCAATAGAAATTCGCAATATTACTAAAAGTTACGGAAGCAAAAAGGTGGTGGATAATGTGTCCGTTACCATTCCTACGGGGAAAATTACATCTTTTATCGGGCCAAATGGCGCGGGGAAGAGTACGGTGCTGTCTATTATGAGCCGTTTGTTGAATGCTGATAGTGGCGAGATCTATCTCAACGGTGAATTGCTCAATCGTAAGAAAAGTAGCGATATTGCGAAACAACTTGCGATTTTAAAGCAAACGAACAACATTAATTTGCGTCTAACTATTGAAGATTTAGTCGCTTTTGGGCGTTTTCCTTATTGCAAAGGAAACTTAACCCAAACTGACCGCACTTTTATTGATAATGCCATTGCCTATATGAATTTAGATGATATTCGTCATCAATATATCGATAACTTAAGTGGTGGACAGCGACAACGTGCTTATATTGCAATGACACTTGCACAAGATACCGATTATATTTTGTTGGATGAACCATTAAATAATCTGGATATGAAACATTCAGTGCAGATCATGCAAGTTTTGCGTAAATTAGCGACAGAACTCAACAAAACCGTGGTAATTGTGATTCATGATATTAATTTCGCCTCTTGTTATTCAGACTACATAGTTGCCATGAAAAATGGAAAATTAGTCCAACAAGGTGAAGTTAACCACATTATGCAATCAACCGTATTACAAGATATTTATGATATGACGATTCCGATTCAGGATATCGACGACCATAAAATTGCCGTTTATTTTAGATAAGTAAGGAAATCTTTATGAAAAAAACATTATCAACTTTAGCACTTTCACTCTTCGCACTTTCTGGTGTTGTACAAGCTGCGGATATTACGGTGGAAAATTCCGTTGGAAAACAAGTCGTGCCACAAAATCCACAACGTGTGGTGGTTCTCGATTTTGGTGCAGCTGATACGCTTCGTGCATTAGGTGTACAAGATAAAGTCGTAGGTTTTCCTCAAAGTAGCAAAATCCCTGCTTATCTTGCAGAATTTGCAGACAAAAAATATAAGAATGTTGGTGATTTGAAAGAGCAATCATTAGAGCAAATTAATGAGCTCAATCCGGATTTGATCATTGCTTCTAAACGTCAAGAAAAAATGCTCGACAAGTTTAAGGAAATTGCACCCGTGTTGAATGTGGATTATGACTACACCAATTATTATCCAAGTTTTCAACAAAATGTGACCGCACTTGGACAGATTTTTGGTAAAGAAAGTGTCGCGAAAGAAAAACTTTCAGCATTGGAAAGCAAGGTTGACCAAGTCGCAAAAGATGCGAAAGACAAAACAGCTTTGTTGGTATTGGTTAATGAAAGTAAAATCAGTGCCTTTGGTGACGGTTCTCGCTATGGCATGGTGTATCAAAAATTTGGTTTTAAACCGATTGATAACAGCATCAAATCGTCTACGCATGGACAAAGTGTTGGTTTTGAATATATCTTAGAAAAAAATCCAGACTTTTTACTCGTAGTGGATCGTACAGCGGCCATTACAGAAAAAGCCAACAATGCACAAAAAGTATTGGATAACGATATCATCAAACAAACCAAAGCGTATAAAGATGGACACATTGTGTATCTTGATGCGGCCAATTGGTATCTTGCGTTTGGTGGTTTAGAAAGCATGGAAATCATCGCACAAGAACTTGATCGTGCAGTGAAAAAATAATACGAAAAACCATCTAAAAGGGCAGTCAAGGATTGCCCTTTTTATATGTAAATTAATCTTTACACATATCAATAAACTTCCTATCATATCGGCATCATTCAATAAATTTGAGCTTATTTTATGCTGACATTTAATCCACAAGATCCGTTCTCTTGCTTTGTCACTCAAAGCCTTTCCATGAAAAGTGCGGTCGAAAATGCACAACGTTTTGCGATGTTTGATGTGCCGCTTTTAATTCAGGGTGAAACGGGCACGGGTAAAGATTTATTAGCAAAAGCTTGCCATTTTGCGAGCTTGCGTCGTGAGAAAAAATTCATTGCAGTAAACTGTGCAGGCCTGCCGGATGAAGATGCGGAAAGCGAAATGTTTGGGCGTAAAGTGGGTGACAGTGAAACCAGCGGTTTTTTTGAATATGCTAACGAAGGCACGGTGTTACTGGATGGCATTGCCGAGCTTTCATTAAGTTTACAGGCAAAATTATTGCGTTTTTTAACGGATGGTTCTTTCCGTCGAGTGGGTGAAGAAAAAGAACATCATGCAAATGTTCGAGTGATTTGTACTTCACAAGAACCGATGGAAAAACTGTTAGAACAAGGGAAATTACGCAGTGATTTATTCCATCGCTTAAATGTTTTAGCACTAAATGTGCCACCATTGCGTGAGCGAGTGGAGGATATTCAACCTTTAACGGAAGGTTTTTTACAAGAAATCAGTACTCAGCTTAAGATTCCAATACCACAATATGATGCTGATTTTTTGAACTATTTAAAAGGGCAGCCTTGGCAAGGTAATGTGCGAGAGCTTTACAATGTCTTGTATCGTGCCTGTTCCTTAGCGAAAAATAACCAGCTTGATATTGAAAGTTTAAATTTAAAACCCGTACAAAGTGCGGTCATTTCTGTGGATGATTTTGGAGAGCAAACCCTAGATGAGATCATGGGACAATATGAGGCGAGTGTACTCCGTGCTTTTTATGCTCAGTATCCAAGTACTCGAAAATTAGCACAACGATTAGGTGTATCACATACGGCGATTGCCAATAAATTAAAACAATACGGTATTAGTAAATAATTTCTGACAGTTTAGGGAATTGTTTACAAAGTTTGAGCCATTCAACTTTATCAATTTGTACATTGAGGATAAATTCGCCTTCATCTGAAATTTGTTCGTGACGAATGCTATCTAATTGATAGAGCGCATGGCGAATTTTGCCCTCTTGTGGGAGCAGAGTGAGGGTGAAAGAAAGTATCTCATTTTTCAACCGCACTTTAATGGCTTCAAGTAGCAGATCTAATCCTTCACCTGAATGCGCAGAAAGATAAACGGCAACAGGCTTATTCTCGTCATCATATTCAATATGGGGCGTCACATTTTCCAATAAATCAATTTTGTTATACACCAACAATGCAGGCACTTTATCTGCTTTAATTTCTTCCAATACTAAATTCACGGCTTCAATATTTTCGATCTTTCGTGCGTCTGCTGCATCAATGACATGCAATAACAAACTGGCTTCTACCGTTTCTTGTAAGGTAGATTTAAAAGCGGACACTAAATCATGGGGGAGTTGGCGAACAAAACCAACGGTATCGGCGAGAATCGCCGTACCAACATCTTGAATTTGTAAACGTCTTAATGTGGGATCAAGGGTGGCGAAAAGCTGATCCGCCGCATAGACATTGGCTTGCGTGATGAAATTGAATAGTGTCGATTTTCCCGCATTGGTATAACCCACTAAAGAAATGGTCGGAATATCCGCTTTTTGTCGGGTTTGGCGATTTTGATTGCGTTGTTTTTCAACTTTCGCCAAACGATTTTGCAACTGTGCAATACGAAGCTTGATTAAACGGCGATCTGTTTCTAACTGCGTTTCCCCAGGTCCACGTAATCCTACTGCGCCTTTTTGCTGATCTAAACCTGTTTTTCGGCGAACTAATCGAGTGGATAAATGCTTAAGTTGAGCTAATTCAACTTGCAATTTACCTTCGTGCGAGCGGGCTCGTTGGGCAAAGATATCTAAGATTACCCCCGTGCGATCTACTACACGACATTGGCAGATACTTTCTAAATTACGGGTTTGTGCAGGGGTTAATTGATGATTCACCAAAACTACATCAGCATCTAGAGTTTTCACTGCATCAGCAATTTCTTGTGCTTTCCCCTCACCGATAAAATATTTTGCTTGTGGTGTCGCTCGACTCGTGGTGATGATTTGTAAAATCTCCACATTGGCAGATTCCGCTAAAAGTTGGAATTCTTGTAGATCTTCAATGTTTTTATTTTGAGAAAAGAAAACATGCACGACGACAGCTTTATCTTTTGTCGATTGGCTATTGTCGACTGTTTTAGATGACGAAAGTGCGGTTGAAATTTCAGGTGAATTTTCAACCGCACTTAAATTGATGAAATCGTTCATTGAACAGAATTATTCTGCTTGTGTTTCTACTTCCGCTACAGCATCAGAAGTTTGTGCTGCATGATGACCGCCATTATTATTGTGGTGAGAAACAGAACGTGCTGGAACCACAGTCGAAATTGCGTGTTTGTACACCATTTGATTAACCGTGTTTTTTAATAAAATCACGAATTGGTCGAATGATTCGATTTGACCCTGTAATTTAATCCCATTAACGAGATAAATCGAAACAGGAATACGTTCACGGCGTAACGCATTCAAATAAGGATCTTGTAATGATTGTCCTTTTGCCATTTTGCTATCCTTTGTTGTTATATGTTAATTAATGATAGAAACGAGTTGTCTCCATCACCAAATATAGCAATAAACATTTTTCTTGTCTATGGGTTTATCTCTTTGCTTTCACGCAGTTTTTTCAGAATTGTTTTCATTTTTTCATCTAGTTGTGCATTGAAACGTAATGTTTCGCCCGTTTTAGGGTGTTCAAATCGAATAGAAAATGCATGTAAAAACAAACGATTGAGCCCGAGATCTTGCATATATTTATCGAATTCTTTATCTCCGTATTTATCATCCAGCGCGATTGGGTGACCTGCATATTGAGTATGAACTCGGATCTGATGGGTTCTTCCCGTTACAGGCGACGCTTTTACTAGGGTCGCATTTTGATAGCGTTCTTCAATGGCAAATCGCGTTTCAGAAGGTTTGCCTTGTTCACTGACTTTAACGATGCGTTCACCACTAGCCAGCTCATTTTTTAATAAAGGCGCTTGCACGACTTTTACATGAGATTGCCATTGTCCACGCACGAGTGCGAGATAATCTTTTTGTACGGTTTTTATACGAAGTTGTTCATGTAAGTTGCGTAAGGCAGAGCGTTTCTTCGCCACTAATAAGATACCTGATGTATCTCTGTCTAAACGGTGAACCAACTCTAAAAAGCGGGCTTCAGGACGTAATGCACGCAAGGCTTCAATCACACCAAAATTCAAGCCACTCCCGCCATGAACAGCAATGCCGGAAGGTTTGTTCAAGACTAATAAACAATCATCTTCAAAAATAATATGGCGTTCAAGGGAGGCGACTTTGTTCAAGTTTTTAGAAATCGGCGCGGTATTTTTTTCAGAAACACGAACTGGCGGCACACGCACCACATCACCATTTTGTAATTTATATTCAGGTTTGATTCGCCCTTTGTTCACACGTACTTCGCCTTTACGCAGAATGCGATAAATCAAACTTTTTGGCACACCTTTTAATTTTGCCAATAAATAATTATCAATGCGTTGTCCTGCTTCGTCTTCAGAAATGGTGAGCATTTTGACGGATTGATTGATGATTTTTTCTTGTTTTTCAGTCATTGAATCTGTCCTTTAAAAATTGGGCTGAATCATATCACAATATCCCTGGTGATAATAGCAAGAATGCCTTGCTAATTTAGCCCCGAATGTGGATAATAGAGCGTCTTTCTGCGCCTAAAATTTGGCATTTAGAAAGCGATTTTGTATGTTGGTCAAAACTCAATGCGGCGAATGGCATAAGACATTGATAATCAATATATTTTTCTTGAAGGTTAACGCTTCCTTGCAATGCGTAATTAACACACCGCATTGTTTTACGAAAATTGTCTTAGATAACAATTGAGTATGCTATCAATGCACCCAGCAACACACAGTCGTGAGATTGACTGTTCGCGAGAAACACGAGGTCGATGGCTAAGGTCAGTAAATCTGTAAAGAGTGGTTAATTTTCAAGGTATTTTAGATAATTCAAAACGAGAAATTGACAATGAAAAGAATGTTAATCAATGCGACTCAAAAAGAAGAGTTGCGCGTTGCGTTGGTCGATGGCCAGCGTTTATTCGACTTGGATATTGAAAGTCCGGGTCATGAACAGAAAAAAGCCAATATTTACAAAGGAAAAATCACTCGCGTGGAGCCGAGTTTAGAAGCAGCCTTTGTGGATTATGGTGCAGAGCGCCATGGCTTCCTTCCTTTAAAAGAAATTGCCCGAGAGTATTTCCCTGCTGATTATGTGTTCCAAGGTCGTCCAAATATCCGTGATATTTTGACCGAAGGCCAAGAAGTGATCGTTCAGGTGAATAAAGAAGAACGTGGCAATAAAGGTGCGGCCTTAACCACTTTTGTTTCCCTTGCCGGTAGTTATTTGGTGATTATGCCAAACAATCCTCGTGCAGGTGGTATCTCTCGCCGTATTGAAGGCGATGAACGTATCGAATTAAAAGAAGCATTGAGTTCTTTAGATGTACCGGAAGGCGTTGGTCTTATCGTGCGTACAGCTGGTGTGGGTAAATCACCAGAAGAATTACAATGGGACTTAAAAGTACTTTTGCATCATTGGGAAGCGATCAAACAAGCTTCACAAAGTCGTCCGGCGCCGTTCTTAATTCACCAAGAAAGTGATGTGATCGTTCGTGCGATCCGTGATTACTTGCGTCGTGATATCGGTGAGATCTTAATTGATAGCCCGAAAGTATTTGAAAAAGCGAAAGCGCACATCAAACTTGTACGTCCAGATTTCATCAATCGTGTGAAATTGTATCAAGGTGAAGTGCCGTTATTTAGTCACTATCAAATTGAGTCACAAATTGAATCCGCCTTCCAACGTGAAGTGCGTTTACCTTCAGGTGGTTCAATTGTCATTGATGTGACAGAAGCATTAACGGCGATCGATATCAACTCGGCGCGTTCAACTCGTGGTGGTGATATTGAAGAAACCGCATTAAATACCAACCTTGAAGCAGCGGATGAAATTGCTCGTCAATTACGTTTACGTGACTTAGGTGGCTTAGTGGTTATCGACTTCATCGATATGACACCTGTTCGTCACCAACGTGAAGTAGAAAACCGTATTCGTGATGCTGTGCGTCAAGACCGTGCACGTATTCAAATTAGCCGTATTTCTCGCTTCGGCTTGCTGGAAATGTCGCGTCAGCGTTTAAGCCCATCATTAGGTGAGTCTTCTCACCATGTTTGCCCACGCTGTCAAGGTACAGGTAAAGTGCGTGATAACGAAAGTTTATCACTTTCTATCTTACGTTTAATCGAAGAAGAAGCGTTAAAAGAAAATACCAAACAAGTACACACCATCGTGCCAGTACAAATCGCGTCTTACTTACTTAACGAAAAACGTAAAGCCGTTCATAGCATCGAAAAACGCCATGATGTTGATATTATCGTGGTACCAAATGAAGCAATGGAAACGCCACATTTCAGCGTATTCCGTGTTCGTGAGGGCGAAGAGCTAAATGAATTAAGCTATAACTTAGCGAAATTCCATGATGCACAAGACGATACATTTGTACCAGAAGAGTCTCTAGTTTCTCGCAATATTGAAACTGCAGCAGTGACATCTGAGCAAGTGATGGAAAGTGCAGCAGTATCTTTATCGATTCCAACAGCTGCACCAGCACCGGTTGAGCGTAAATCGGAAGAACCATCATTGTTTGCGAAAATTGTTGCCGCAATTAAAGGTTTATTTGCTTCTGAACCAAAAGAAGAAGAGAAAAATCAAAATAACCGCAACAATCGTAACAACAACCGTAATAATCGCCGCAATCAAGATCGTCGTAATAATCGTCGTTCTCGCAACAACGAAAACAACGATAATGCGAAAAATACAGATGAAGAAAATGCACGTCCAACTCGCGAGCGTGTAAATAATCGTCGCAATCGTCGTAACGCGAATGAAGAAGTGACATCTGAAAGTGCGGTTAATTTTGCTAATGTTTCTGATGATAATCGTCAAGAAGAAAAAGCAGAGAAACCGGTAGCAGAGCGTCGTCAACGTCGTGATTTACGTAAACGTGTTCGTATTGATGACAATGCAACTGATGTAAACGAGAATGTTATTGAGGCGGTTGAAGTACCAGTTGTTGAGACTGTTCAAAATGAAGTGGTTGAAAACAATGTTGCTGATAATGCTGAAGATAAACCACGTCAAGAACGTCAGCGTCGTACTCCACGTCATTTACGTACATCGAATAATCAACGCCGTCGTCGTAATGAAATGAAGTCACCAATGCCATTATTTGCGGCAGTTGCTTCACCTGAATTAGCAAGCGGTAAAGTATGTATCGATTATTCTGCAGTGAATGCACCGAAAGAAAATAATTTCTTATCAGTGGATGAGTTGCTTGAGCAAGAGAAAACGAAAAAAGGTGTGATCACCCCGGCAACGGGTATTGTCGTGGAAGAAAAATCAGTTGAAGCACAACCTGCGTTAGATTTCATTACTCAACCGGCAAATGAAGCGGTTCAACAGAAAGTGCAAGAGTCATTAGAACGCTTGCATCATAAATCAGAACCAGTTGCTCAAGTTGCAACGGCAGAAGTTGAACTTCAAGAAAAAGCTGAGCTTGCTCGTTCTTATGTGTTCACAGGTCGTGCAGGTACCATTTCAGCAGTACAGCACACAAAAGCAGCGATGACATTAGCGAAAGCACCAGATGAAGAGTCTAAACCATTCCCAATTGTGGAATGGAAGGAGTCTCGTTATTACTTTAACGGTAAAGGCGCCGCAGGCCATCATAGTGCAATTAGCCATATTTATTCTGAAGCGACACAAGCAAAAGCAGAGTAATATCTCAATAATAAAGACGGAGCCCGTAGGTTCCGTTTTTTATTTTGTGTATTTTTAAAACATTGTGATTTAAAAGTAGTCAGTCAGATAATTTTTTTATTTTCTTGCTTGACGGGGTGGGGGAAAAAACGTATTATTCACCTCGCTTAAATCACGGAGGAATGGTCGAGTGGTTGAAGGCACCGGTCTTGAAAACCGGCGAGGGTTTACGCCCTCCGTGAGTTCGAATCTCACTTCCTCCGCCATCAAATTCAAAAAATCCCTAAATCGAAAGATTTAGGGATTTTTACTTTTCAGCCTATTAAAAAATATCTTATTTTTTGACCGCACTTTCTTGGGCCTCTTTAAAGGCAAGGTATTCTTCTAAGGTCTCAATCGCTTCTAAACATTTTTGACGACGCGTTAAATAAATTGCGGCTGTTTGCTTATGCATATCTCGTTGAATATCTGTTTGAGCCGTATTAGCTTGTGCTTTGGCTTCTTCGTATTTTTCCGTGAGTTGCTGTAAGGCTTCATAATATTTTTCTAAACGCTCTCTAGGAGGGAGACGATGAATGCTATGTTGTGATTTACTACTTACAACTTGTGGCTCTGCTATTTTCGGCTGAATGGGCTTTTTATACTTACGATTCATGGCTTCCGTTAAGGCGCTACATTGCCCTAAAAGATGTTCTACCATAAATACAATTTGCTCTTCATTTTGATAAGGAATTTTACATAGCTTAGTTAAGCTTTGTTGGATTTCTTTGAGATAAAAACCGACGGTTTCAAAATCTTCAGTAAATAAAGTGCGGTTAAATTTTGCGTTGATTTTTTTATCTGAGTCAGCTTGATAAACTTGTGTCAGTTGCTGTACTTTTTGTTCGAGCGTATTGAGTAATGATTGAATAGACATAAAAAAATCCCCGCATAATGTATGCAGGGATTATAACGATTAAAGGGTCATGGCTGCAATCCAACCGAATGCTAATAGTGGGATATTGTAGTGAATAAAGGTTGGCACAACAGAATCCCAAATGTGGTCGTGTTTACCATCTATATTTAAACCGGATGTCGGCCCAAGTGTTGAGTCAGAAGCCGGTGAACCCGCATCTCCTAATGCCGCTGCTACACCTACGATAGCCACTGTCGCAAGTGGTGAGAAACCAAAAGAGAGACAAAGAGGTACATAAATTGAGGTGATAATTGGTACAGTTGAGAAAGAAGAACCAATACCCATGGTAATCAATAACCCAACGAGTAACATTAAGAATGCCGCAACGCCTTTACTTTGAATCGCACCGGTTGAAAGTGCATCAACTAATTCTTTCACACCGCTTGTAGTATTAATCACATTCGCGAAACCAGACGCAGCAATCATAACAAAGCCAATCATTGCCATTAAGCGTAAACCTTGTTGGAAAATGTCGTTACTTTCTTTGAGTTTGAAGATACCGAATGCCCCGAAAATTGTTAAACCGACTAAACCACCAATAATTGTAGAGCTTGTGAAAAGCTGGGTGGCAAAAGTCGCGACAATTGCGACCGCACTTGCGGTAATTTGGATAGGTTTAATGTTTGCAATGTGTTGTTCAATTTCAGTTGTAGTTGGTTCAGTCGTCACCACATACTCGCGCGGTTTGCGATAGGTAACAAACACAGCAGTGAGTAAACCAAGAATCATACCAATCACAGGGATAAGCATAGCAAAAGAAACTTCACCTACACTGGTTTGTAAGCCGAGTGATGCACCAGCAAGATTGATATTTTTAACTAAAACGCTTTCAATAAAGATTTTCCCGAAACCAACCGGTAAGATCATATAGGTTGCCGTTAAACCGAAGGTAATAATACAAGCCACTGCACGACGGTCGATTTTTAAACGGTTAAAAATAGAAAGTAACGGCGGCACAACAATCGGGATAAACGCAATGTGCACTGGGAGTAAGTTTTGGGATGAAATGGCGAATAAAAGTAAAATACTCAGTAGCGTATATTTAAACCAAGCTAAATTTTTGCCGGTTGGTGTTTTATTCATTCGGGTAATGATTTTATAGGCAAGCAAATCAGTGATGCCAGATTTTGAAATTGCAATGGCAAATGCGCCTAACATGGCGTAGTTCATCGCTACTTCAGCTCCACCACCTAAACCACCTGTAAAGGCTTCAATGGTTTTTCCTAAACCTAAGTCACCACATAAGCCTGCAGTCAGAGCGGAAATCACCAGTGCGATAACCACGTTTACGCGCAGCAAGCTTAACGCCAGTAGCACGACAATTGAAATAACAACGGGATTCGATAACATATTGTTGTTCCTTATTGATTAATTAAAAGAAAAAGGTCGCATAAAAGAAAATTGATTTAAGGTTAAATGTCGCATAGTAATAAACTCCTGTAAATTAATAATAAAACAAAAACCCCTCGAAAGTTGCCTTCCGAGGGGTAAGATTTTTTTGATCTTTATCTTGTCAGCTCGGAAGAAATCTTCCAAGCACGCCAACAGCCTGAAAGATTATTCAGTTGAATGGCGATGATGGTGACGAAGGATAAAGTTCATTGGAAACTCTCTTATTTAGATAACTAAATTGAATTACTTTTTAAAATACGGTAAAGCGAAAACGATTGCAAGTTTTTTTTCTAAAAAATTTTAAAAATTAAAGTGCGGTCTGATTTTCATCTGTTTTTTCCGCTTCATCTGTTTGAGCAATATGCGGGAATCCCCCGAGATCTTTTAAATGATTCACCATATAGCAAAATAATTCCGCTGTGCGTTCGGTATCATATAGCGCAGAGTGTGCTTGTTTGCCATCAAAAGGAATTTTTGCGGCTTGGCATGCTTTGACGAGTACCGTTTGCCCAAACATAAAACCGGCAAGCGTTGCCGTATCAAACATTCCAAAAGGGTGGAATGGATTGCGTTTTACACCCGTACGTTCTGCCGCAGCCATGACAAAGCTTTGGTCAAAAGCCGCATTATGTGCCACGATGATAGAACGCTGACATTCCGCATCTTTTTGTCCACGACGCACCATTTGGAACAATCCCGTGATCGCATCTAATTCAGATACGGCACCACGCAATGGATTGTGAATATCAATCCCATTGAATTTGAGAGATTCGGGATTAATATTCGCCCCCTCAAATGGTTCAATATGAAAATGGCATTTTTGATCAGGTTGTAAATTGCCATTCTCATCCATTTTTAAGGTGATTGCTGCAAGCTCTAAAAGTGCATCTTTTTTGGCATCAAACCCTGCCGTTTCCACATCAATAATGACAGGAAAGTAGCCACGGAAGCGATTTTTTAATTGGTGATGATAAGGAATTTCAGGTGTATCTGACACAATATATTCCTTAATTCCCTAAAGCTGATTTTGCACTTTTGTTTTCGATAAATTCGATCTTATAACCATCCGGATCTTCAACGAATGCAATCACAGTTGTGCCGCCTTTAACCGGGCCGGCTTCGCGAGTCACTTTACCGCCATGAGCACGTACCGCTTCACAAGTTGCGTAAATATCATCTACACCAATAGCAATATGTCCGTAAGCATTACCAAGATCATATTCCGTTACGCCCCAGTTGTATGTTAATTCAATTTCTGCAGCGCTTTCGCCATCTTCGTAACCTAAAAAAGCAAGTGTATATTTATACTCAGGGTTTTCACTTGTGCGTAATAAACGCATACCTAAAACATCTTGATAAAATTTAATAGAGCGGTCTAAATCACCTACTCGAAGCATTGTGTGTAAAATTTTCATGTTGTTTTCCTTCTTTAATTGTGTTTGCTAAATTATGCCATAGAATGCGATTTGGCGCGAATGGAACTTAAAATTTAGATTCAAGAAAAATATTTTTTTATACTTCTATTTTGGTGAAATTATAGTCATAATCTGACAAATATCGATAGTGATGTTGAATTGTAAAATATGGTTATCTTTGTGATAAGAAAAAATAACTCATAGATGTCACTATTAAATCAAACTAAAGTAAATATGGGTATTTATATGAAAAAAAATATTTTACTCTCAGTGCTTCTTGCATGTACGAGTATGTCTATTGGGGCACAATCATTGAATGATAGTTCATCACCTTCAGTAAATAAGGCTCACTCGAATGTTGAACATCCCGTAAATTTATTTGCAACGAATGGTCAAAGTACTAATAACAGCGCTAGTTCTAACGTTGCTGACAATGGCGTAAGTATTATTGAAGCGAAAGGGTGGTTAGAAAGTGTTTATGTTAAGTGGATGCCTTTAGAAGGAGTAGATTCCTATCGTGTTTATATCAAAGGCGGACAATATACGGGTTACATGCCTATTGATGCTGAATTGATACGTGCATATAGTGGATATATGAGAGCAGATATTCCAGGACTTAAGGCGGGTAGCTATTCATTGAAAGTGGTGGCGATAAAAGGAGGGGTTGAAACCTTGTTTAGTGAAGTAACAGCTCTACAAGTGAAAAATTACAGTCGAGAAGGTTTTGCCCATAAAGACTTCTCTGGCGTTGGAGCTTATAACGATGACGGCTCGCTGAAATCCAATGCAGTAGTGATTTATGTGAATAAAGACAATGCGAAGACTGTCACTGCTCATTTAGGTAATGGCTCCTTTACTGGACTTCAATCTATTCTCAATGCTTATCAGAAAGGTAATATTACTACGCCATTGGTAGTGAGAGTTCTGGGTTTAATAAAAAATGGCGATACAGATACCTTTGGAAGTAGCTCTGAAGGCATTCAAATTAAAGGAAAGAAAGCTGATAGCGAAATGAACATTACCATCGAAGGTATTGGAGAAGATGCTACTATCTATGGTTTTGGTTTCTTAGTCAGAAATGCTAAGAGTGTCGAGTTTCGCAATTTAGGAATTATGCGAGCGATGGATGATGGCATATCACTTGATACTGATAATTCTAATATTTGGATTCACCATATTGATGTCTTTTATGGCAAATCTGGAAGTGGTGATCATGCGAAAGGTGATGGCGCCATTGATGTGAAGACAAATTCTAAATTCGTTACAATTGATCATTGTCATTTCTGGGATACAGGAAAAACAAGTATGGCTGGAATGAAGAGTGAGTCTGGACCGAATTACATTACCTATCATCATAATTGGTTTGACCACAGTGATTCTCGTCATGCTCGAGTTCGCACAATGAGTGTACATATGTGGAACAATTTCTATGATGGTTGTGCTAAGTATGGTATTGGTGCAACGATGGGATCGAGCGTATTTTCTGAAAATAACTATTTCCGGGCAACGAAAGAGCCTATTTTGATTTCTCGACAAGGTAATGGTGCAAATGGTGCAGGTAAATTCTCTGGTGAAGCAGGCGGCATGATAAAAGAATATGGAAGTATTTTTGCAGAGAAGGGAACAGCAGAAAGTTATTCTCCAATTACCTATGCAGCTAACAATAAAAGCTTTGATTTCTTCCAAGCAACTTCTCGTGATGAGAAAGTACCATCTTCGGTAGTATCACTCAACGGAGGTAATACTTATAACAATTTTGATACGACTTCATCGTTAATGTATTCCTATACACCAGATGCAACATCTATGGTGCCTGAACGCGTAACAGGCTATTATGGTGCTGGTCGTCTTAATCATGGTTCGTTAAAATTTAAGTTTGATAATGCTGTAGAAGATAATAACTCGGCACCAATTCCTGCATTGGAAGCGTTAATAGATAATTATACGGGGAAATAATTGGGCTATCTTATTCCATAAGCCTTAATTACATATAAAAAGTGCGGTCAAAAAACATGATGTTTTTGACCGCACTTTATTTTTTCAGTTTATTTCACCGCAATCATCGATCCAAAGTTAAAACATTGGAACCATAATTCTACATGTGAAAATCCGATGTTTTTTAACCGCTCTTTGTGGATGTTAATTGAGTCAGTACGCATTACATTTTCAAGTGCGGTGCGTTTTTGACTTACTTCAAGTTCACTATAACCGTTAGCACGTTTGAATTGGTGGTGGAGATCAATAAGCAGCTCATTCACTTTTTCATCTTCAAAACGGAATTTTTCAGAGAGCACCAATACACCGTTTGGGTTTAAACCTTGGTAGATTTTTGTGAGCAAGGCTACACGATCTTCTGGTGGTAAAAATTGCAACGTGAAGTTGAGCACCACCATTGAGGCGTTCTTAATTTCAATTTGACGAATATCATCGCAAAGAATTTCTACGGGCACATCACTATGATAAGCCGCCACATGCTGACGACAGCGTTCAACCATCGGGAGAGAATTATCGACACCGATAATTTTCACATTAGGTTGTTTAATATTACGTCGCATAGAAAGGGCTGCCGCACCGCGTGAACAGCCTAAATCATAGACTTGGCTGTCAGCCGTCACAAAACGTTCAGCCAACATACCAATCGCGGTGATAATGTTGGAGTAGCCCGGAATCGAGCGTTGAATCATATCGGGGAAAACTTCCGCCACGCTTTCATCAAAAGTAAAATCGCCCAGTTTTTCAATCGGGGCGGCAAAAATTGTATCTTTCATCATTCTTGAGTTCTATCGTTGTCTTGAGAGGGAATTTATTTAGATAAAATGCAAAAAACTGCGGTCATTTTAGTGAAAGTTTTTAAAGGATCAAATAAATTTCGCTTTTCAATTTAAAAGGCACGTCTTTTTCCGTATAATCAACGCGTTAATTATCCATTTTTAGAAAAATGAAAGGAATATAGAAATGATGCGTACACATTATTGCGGTGCATTAAACCGCAACCATATTGGACAAGAAGTAACATTAAGCGGTTGGGTTCACCGTCGTCGCGATTTAGGTGGTTTAATTTTTATTGATATGCGTGATCGTGATGGTGTTGTGCAAGTTTGTTTTGACCCTAAATATCAAGAAGCGTTAACTGCAGCTTCAGGCTTACGTAATGAATTTTGTATTCAAATTAAAGGTGAAGTGATCGCGCGTCCTGATAATCAAGTTAATAAAAATATGGCGACAGGCGAAGTAGAAGTATTGGCGAAAGAATTACGCATTTACAATGCTTCTGACGCTTTACCACTAGACTTCAACCAAAACAACACAGAAGAACAACGCTTAAAATATCGTTATTTAGATTTACGTCGTCCAGAAATGGCTCAACGTTTAAAAACTCGTGCGAAAATCACCAGTTTTGTGCGTCGTTTTATGGATGACAATGGTTTCCTTGATATCGAAACTCCAATGCTTACTAAAGCGACACCAGAAGGTGCGCGTGACTATTTAGTGCCAAGCCGTGTACATAAAGGCAAATTCTATGCATTGCCTCAATCACCACAGCTTTTCAAACAGCTTTTGATGATGTCTGGTTTTGATCGTTATTATCAAATCGTGAAATGTTTCCGTGATGAAGACTTACGTGCAGATCGTCAGCCTGAATTTACTCAAATCGATGTGGAAACTTCTTTCTTAACTGCGCCAGAAGTACGTGAGATCATGGAGCGCATGGTGCACGGTTTATGGCAAAACATCATTGGTGTGGATTTAGGTAAATTCCCACAAATGACCTGGCAAGAAGCGATGACTCGTTTTGGTTCAGATAAACCAGATTTGCGTAACCCGCTTGAATTAGTCGATGTGGCAGATATCGTTAAAGACGTTGAATTTAAAGTATTTAATGAGCCTGCAAACAATCCAAACGGCCGTGTGGCAGTCATTCGTGTACCAAATGGTACTGAAATCACTCGTAAACAAATTGATGAATATACACAATTTGTTGGCATTTACGGTGCAAAAGGTTTAGCTTGGGCAAAAGTAAATGACATTAATGCTGGTCTTGAAGGCGTACAAAGCCCGATTGCGAAATTCTTAAATGAAGATGTATGGAAAGCCTTAGCTGAACGTGTGAAAGCTCAAACTGGCGATATCTTATTCTTCGGTGCAGACAAATGGCAAACCACCACTGATGCAATGGGCGCGTTACGTTTGAAATTAGGTCGTGATCTTGGCTTAACTCGTTTAGATGAGTGGCAACCACTTTGGGTGATCGATTTCCCAATGTTTGAACGTGATGAAGAGGGTAATCTTGCTGCAATGCATCACCCATTCACTTCACCAAAAGATTTTAGTCCTGAGCAATTAGAAGCAGATCCAACAAGTGCGGTAGCAAATGCTTACGATATGGTGATTAATGGCTACGAAGTAGGTGGTGGCTCTGTCCGTATTTTCGATCCGAAAATGCAGCAAACCGTATTCCGCATTCTTGGTATCAATGAACAAGAACAACGTGAAAAATTTGGTTTCTTATTAGATGCATTAAAATTTGGTACACCGCCACATGCAGGTTTAGCATTTGGTTTAGACCGTTTAACCATGCTTTTAACAGGCACTGAAAATATCCGTGATGTGATTGCATTCCCGAAAACAACGGCAGCAGCTTGTTTAATGACAGAAGCGCCAAGTTTTGCGAATCCGCAGGCATTAGGTGAGTTGAGTATTGCAGTGACTAAAGCTGAGTAGTTTTGCCAATATTAAAAAATAAAGAAGTGCGGTCAATTTTGACCGCACTTTCTTTTTATTGAAAAAATTTTATTCACTTAAACACATTACTTTTCTGGCATGAATATGTGGTGATTTTATTTATTTTGAACTTATATTCTAAAAAATTAGAATAATTAGATTTTTATTCTTTGTTGAATCTTTAAAGTGAATTTTATTTACTTTACTCAAGAATAAAATTCTATTATAAATAAGGCCTTTTTCGGTTTATGGTCAATTTATAAGAGAAAATTTTATGAGTGAAGTTTCAACTCCAGTAGAAAAATCAACATGGGCGAGTAAATTCTCTGCCTTAGGCCCTGGAATCGTGATGGCATCAGCAGCTGTTGGTGGTTCACATATTATTGCATCCACCCAAGCCGGTGCGATCTATGGTTGGGAATTAGTGAGCATTGTTATTCTTGCTAATTTATTCAAATATCCTTTCTTCCGTTTCGGTGTTCAATATACTCTAGATACGGGTAATACTTTATTAGAAGGTTACCGTCAAAAAGGGAAATTCTATCTTTGGTTATTCCTTGCTTTAAACATTTTTGCGACTGTGATTAATACTGCGGCAGTAGGGTTATTAACGGCTGCAATTTTAACGTTCATTACGCCAATCCCACTCCCAATGCCAGTTTTAAGCTCATTAGTGATTCTTGTGACAACCGGCATTTTATTGTTAGGGAAATACCGTCTATTAGATAGCTTATCGAAAATTATCATGATTGCTTTAACGGTAACCACCGTGAGCGCTGTAGTGATCGCCTTTATGCGTAATGGTATCCATGGCGTAGCTGCACCTGATTTTGTCGCGCCTTCTCCATGGGAATTAAGTAAATTAGCGTTTTTAGTTGCTTTGATGGGATGGATGCCTGCACCAATTGAAATTTCTGCAATTAACTCAATGTGGGTGGTGGCAAAACGCCGTTTAACCAAAGTGTCTTATCAAGATGGTTTGTTTGACTTTAATGTGGGGTACATCGGTACTGCCATTTTAGCTGTTGTTTTCTTAGCCCTTGGTGCATTAGTACAATATGGTTCGCCAGAAACCGTAGAGATGGTGGGTGGAAAATATATCGCCCAACTTATCAATATGTATGCAAGTACTATCGGTGAATGGTCTCGCTTATTAATTGCGGTGATTGCGTTTATGTGTATGTTTGGTACAACAATTACGGTAATTGATGGTTATTCTCGTACTAATGTTGAAGCAGTACGTATTTTGTCTGGTAAACAAGAAAGCTCAGTAAGAGTTTTAAACATTGGCATGATTTTAGCCGCATTGTCGGGTTTAGCGATTATTTTCTACTTTAATAATGCAGTGGGTCCAATGCTGAAATTTGCGATGATTGCTTCATTTGTTTCTGCGCCAATCTTCGCTTGGTTGAATTTATCTCTGACTAAGCACGCGAAACACAGTGTAAAAGGCGGCTTATTGTGGTTATCCCTTATAGGATTATTCTACTTAACCGCCTTTGCAGGATTGTTTATTGCTCAACAAGCTGGCTGGTTAAACTAAAATAATTGAGATAATTACCGCACTTTAGTTTTAAAGTGCGGTAATTTTTTTGAAAGTTTTTAGTAGAAAAGGTATGATGCTGCCCATTCTCAATTATACAGATGACTAGTTTGAAATATAAAAATAATCAATCGGTTCTCGTGGTAATTTATGCGGAAAGCACGCATCGTGTTCTTATGCTTCAACGTCAAGATGATTCTACTTTTTGGCAATCTGTTACGGGGACATTGGAAACCAATGAAACACCAAGAGAAACAGCCATTCGAGAAGTTTGGGAAGAAGTGCGGTTAAAAATGCCGTCAAAAAGCACCGCACTTTGGGATTGTCATGAAAGCGTAACGTTTGAAATTTTCCCGCATTTCCGCTATAAATACGCACCGAATGTTACCCACTGCCGAGAGCACTGGTTTTTGTTGGCAGTGGATCAGGAATTTGAGCCGATATTAAGTGAGCATTTGGCGTATCAATGGGTTTTACCTGAACAAGCGATCCAAATGACAAAATCGCCGAATAATGCCGAGGCCATCAAAAAATATTTGATGAACGGCTTTCCTCTATACTCTATAGAAGAGGATTTCATTTAAAAACGTTTTTAAGATAAGAAGGAATCAACATGGCAGGCCATAGTAAGTGGGCAAATATTAAACACCGTAAAGCAGCACAAGATGCGCAACGCGGTAAAATTTTTACAAAATTAATTCGTGAATTAGTCACTGCTGCAAAAATTGGTGGCGGTGATGTCAGTGCAAACCCGCGTTTACGTGCAGCAGTAGATAAAGCTTTATCAAGCAACATGACTCGCGACACCATTAACCGTGCGATTGAACGCGGTGTGGGCGGTGGTGATGACACCAATATGGAAACAAGAATTTACGAAGGTTATGGTCCGGGTGGAACTGCTGTGATGGTTGAGTGTCTAAGTGACAACGCAAATCGAACCATTTCACAGGTTCGCCCAAGTTTCACTAAATGTGGTGGTAACTTAGGGACTGAAGGTTCTGTGGGCTATTTATTCAGCAAAAAAGGCTTGATTTTAATTAGCGAAGGTGAAGAAGATGCGTTAATGGAAGCGGCAATTGAAGCCGGTGCGGATGATGTTCAACCACAAGATGATGGTTCATTCGAAATCTATACTGCGTGGGAAGATTTAGGTTCTGTGCGCGATGCAATCGAAGCAGCAGGATTTAAAATTGATAACGCAGAAGTCACAATGATTCCATCAACAACGGTTGATCTTGATCTTGAAACTGCGCCTAAATTGTTGCGTTTAATTGACATGTTAGAAGACTGTGACGATGTACAAAACGTATATCATAACGGTGAAATTAGTGATGAAGTTGCAGCTCAGCTGTAATTTTAAGGAGATTTAGAATGAAATTAGCTAAAGTATTACCTGCAATGGCCGCTCTTGTTGTTTTATCAGCTTGTGCAAGCGATGCACCAAAAATGGAAAACAAGGCAGAGCAAACTGCAGCACCTACTGTAACGGATAAAACAGTAGTTTATACTTGTAACAAGAAAACTGTAACTGCAGTTTATCAATTCGAAAACCAAGAGCCAACAGCGGCAATGGTAATGGTAGGCAACAAAGTTGTTGCGAAAGATTTTGCTCGTGATGCAGCTCAAAAAGACTTCACTTCATTTACTTCTGGCAAATATGTTTGGAACGTAGATAGTGGTTTAACTTTAGATAAATTCGATTCTGTTGTGCCAGTAAATCTTTTAATCAAAGGCAAAAAAGCAGATAAAATTGTTGTGAAAAACTGTGATGTAGATGCAAAAGCAACTGCAAAAGCAAACCAATAATTAACGCTAAAAACGGCCGGCATTGACCGGCCGTTTATTTTTGAGAATTTATGAGTATTATTTTAGGCATTGACCCTGGTTCTCGTGTAACGGGCTATGGTGTGATTAGACAAAATGGTCGCCATTTAGAATATCTCGGCAGTGGAGCAATCCGCACGCAGGTCGAGGATTTACCTACACGATTAAAACGAATTTATGCCGGTGTGACAGAAATCATTACACAATTTCAGCCCGATATGTTTGCCATTGAACAAGTGTTTATGGCTAAAAATGCGGATTCAGCTTTAAAACTGGGGCAAGCACGTGGTACGGCGATTGTGGCAGCAGTGAACCATGATTTACCTGTATTTGAATATGCGGCTCGCTTGGTGAAACAGACTGTCGTAGGGATTGGTTCTGCAGATAAAGTTCAAGTACAAGATATGGTGACACGAATTTTGAAGCTATCAGACAAACCACAAGCAGATGCGGCAGATGCTTTGGCCATTGCGATCACTCATGCTCACACTATTCAGCATTCCTTACATATTGCGGGCTCGGTCAAAACCACAGAAACTCACGAAAAAATGACCGCACTTTTAAAAACAAGGTATAGCCGAGGTCGATTTAGATTAAAAATTTAACTGGATTAATATCCAGTTTTATTTTATTCTATGCAAAAATTTTTTACATGGAAATCTTATGATCGGTCGTTTAAAAGGCATCTTATTAGAAAAACAACCTCCTGAAATTTTGCTTGATGTACAAGGCGTCGGTTACGAATTATTGTTACCGATGACCAGTTTTTATGACTTACCTGAAATCGGACAAGAAACCACTTTATTTACCCATCTTGTTGTACGTGAAGATGCTCATCTTCTTTTTGGATTTGCCCAAAAAACTGACCGCACTTTATTCCGTGAATTAATTAAAACCAATGGTGTTGGACCTAAATTGGCACTCGCGATTTTATCAGCTATGTCAGTAGAGCAGTTTGCTTACGCTATTGAGCGAGAAGAACTGTCAAAATTAGTTAAAATTCCTGGTGTGGGCAAGAAGACGGCTGAACGTTTATTGGTAGAGTTAAAAGGGAAGTTTAAAGATGTTCGCCAAAGTGATTTCTTTGTGGAGAGCAAACATATTCCTTCAACTTCAGAATTACGCCAAGCTGAAAGCTCAGCAGATGAAGCGATTGCTGCATTGATTGCATTAGGCTATAAACCAACCGATGCTGAAAAAATGGTGAAAAAAGTGGCTAAAGCAGACTTAACCAGTGAGCAATTAATTCGCGAAGCCTTAAAAGCCGCGTTATAAAGATTAAACAGATATGATCGAAGCAGATAGAATTATTAGCAGTCAGGCAAAAATGGATGAAGATGTCATCGATCGTGCGATTCGTCCAAAGCTTTTAGCCGACTATGTGGGACAACCACAAGTGCGAGAGCAGATGGATATTTTCATCAAGGCCGCAAAATTGCGTCAAGATGCTTTAGATCATCTGTTGATCTTTGGTCCTCCAGGTTTAGGAAAAACGACGCTAGCTAATATTGTGGCAAATGAAATGGGTGTTAATATCCGCACCACATCAGGACCTGTACTTGAAAAAGCGGGTGATTTAGCGGCAATGCTGACAAATCTTGAACCCCATGATGTGTTATTCATTGATGAAATTCACCGTCTTTCTCCTGCGATTGAAGAAGTGCTTTATCCAGCAATGGAAGATTATCAGCTGGATATTATGATCGGTGAAGGCCCTGCTGCACGCTCAATTAAATTAGATTTGCCACCTTTCACATTAATTGGTGCAACAACTCGAGCGGGTTCTTTAACTTCACCATTACGAGATCGTTTTGGTATCGTTCAGCGTTTAGAATTTTATTCCGTTGAAGATTTAACTTCTATTGTGACAAGAAGTGCCTCTTGCTTAAATCTAGCATTAGAAGATAAAGCCGCTTTTGAAGTCGCGCGTCGTTCACGTGGTACGCCTCGTATTGCAAACCGTTTATTACGTCGCGTTCGAGATTTTGCAGATGTGCGTAATGATGGCATTATTTCAGCAGACATTGCTAAACAAGCGCTTTCAATGTTAGATGTAGATGATGCAGGTTTTGATTACTTAGATAGAAAATTACTTACCGCTGTGATTGAACGTTTTGATGGTGGTCCAGTTGGATTAGATAACTTGGCAGCAGCAATAGGTGAAGAACGAGACACTATCGAGGATGTTTTAGAACCTTACTTGATTCAACAAGGATTTTTACAGCGTACGCCTCGAGGCCGAATTGCGACCTCGTTAACTTATCGACACTTCGGACTTCAGAAGCCGTCAGAATAAGAGATAGAAAAAAAGGACATATTGATATCAATATGTCCTTTCTTTTTGAAACCTGCTTAGTTAGTTCCTTCAGTATAGCTCTTCATGCTATTTAATCTTGCTAAACCCACATCACAGCTTTTTTGTTGAGTTGCTAATTCCATTTCAAGAATTTGCTGCTTGCTTTGATTAAGTTTGCTTTTGATCTTGCCTACTTGAGTATGAGTGCCAGGCTGTTTTTCTGCTTGGGCAATCAAATTTTCTGTTTCTTTAAATAACTGTGTGCATTGTTGTGGAAGAGCAGCTTTGTTTTCTGTAATAGGTGCTGCAGTGGCTGATAGTGCCATCGAACCGAAAAGTGCGGTCAAAATTACACAAATTTTCTTCATTGTAAATCCCTACAAATCTTTCCAAATATCATTAGGCTAAAAAATAGCAAAATCTTGTCGCCCTGTCTAGTGGTTATTTTGTCTATTTCTTTTCGATAAAGTTTCCTTATGATAGAGATAAATTTTTTCATTCGAGATAAATATGCAAGATTTGATGTAGATCAATTTCGCTGTAGTTACGCTAAATAGGGTATTTTGTAACTTATATCAAAAAATGTGATCAATATAACGGTTTTTTCTATTTTTTATCCTCATAAATAGTAGTAGAATAGGGCAAAATTTTGAATGTTTATATTGTAATCGGTTACTGCATTCTGTTTTGAGAATAGAAAAGGCAATTATTACGTAAATAATTCAATGTTTCTTAACGATTTTTGTTGAGTAGTTTGGGGTGATTATTTGGGATTATCCTTGGTAATCATAAAGTGAAAATCTTGTAGATTTATACAAGGAGTTGAGATGTTAGACGTTGTTGATCTCTCACGCTTGCAGTTTGCGTTAACTGCGTTATATCACTTCATTTTTGTACCATTAACATTAGGTTTATCTTTCGTTCTTGTGATCATGGAAACCATTTATGTTAAAACGGGCAAAGAAGTATATAAAGATATGACTAAATTCTGGGGTAAGTTATTTGGTATTAACTTTGCTCTAGGGGTAACGACCGGTATTATTATGGAGTTCCAATTCGGGACAAACTGGTCTTATTATTCTCACTATGTAGGTGATATTTTCGGTGCACCATTAGCGATCGAAGCATTACTTGCATTCTTCTTAGAATCCACTTTCGTGGGGCTATTCTTCTTCGGTTGGGATCGTTTAACTAAAGGTAAACACTTACTCGCAACTTACTGCGTAGCCTTTGGTTCAAACCTTTCTGCGATGTGGATTTTAGTGGCAAATGGTTGGATGCAACATCCGGTAGCGGCAGAGTTTAACTTTGAAACCGTTCGTATGGAAATGACCAGCTTCTTAGATCTTTGGTTAAATCCAGTTGCTCAAAGTAAATTCTTACACACATTAACAGCGGGTTATACAACCGGTGCCATGTTTGTATTAGGTATCAGCGCATTCTATTTATTAAAAGGCCGCGATATCGGTTTTGCTAAACGTTCATTCTCTGTAGCGGCAACCTTTGGTTTTATCGCGGCATCAGCTGTATTAATTATGGGTGATGAATCAGGTTACGACATCGGTAAAGCGCAACCTGTGAAATTAGCTGCAATGGAAGCTGAGTTTGAAACTCATCCTGCACCAGCCCCATTCCACCCAGTGGCGATTCCAAATACTGCAGAAATGAAAAATGATTTTGCGATTGAAATCCCATATTTAGGTGGTTTAATTGCAACGCGTTCTTTAGATACTGAAATCGTTGGTTTGAAAGAAATTCAAGCAAAAAATGAAGGTCGTGTTCGTAACGGTATGGTTGCTTATGATTTATTCACACAATTAAAAGCAGAGAAAAAATCAGCAGGCCAAGTAAATCCAGAAACTAAAGCAAAATTTGATGAAGTCAAAGGTGATTTAGGTTTTGGTTTATTATTAAAACGTTACACAGATAAAGTTGTAGATGCAACGGATGAACAAATTAAACAAGCAGCACGTGATACTATTCCAAACGTAGGTCCTAACTTCTGGGCGTTCCGTGGTATGTTAGCGGCAGGTGGTTTAATTATCTTATTAGCTTTCGGTGCATTTGTTCAAAATTTACGTAACAAAGTGACTTCTTCTCGCTTATTACTTAAAGCATTGCTTTGGGGTATTCCATTGCCATTCTTAGCGATTGAATTTGGTTGGTTCTTAGCTGAATTTGGTCGTCAACCATGGGCGATTTATGAAGTATTACCGGTAGGTGTGTCTGCCTCTAACTTGAGTGTAGGTGACTTATGGTTCTCTAT
>JABZOY010000039.1:4771-13673 GCA_015255025.1 Haemophilus sp. | reverse complement strand
ATATGGCACACTGGAGACACTTTATCCAAACCGAGTTGAGCTCGGTTTAGGACGTGCGCCAGGAACTGATATGCAAACGGCTGCGGCACTTCGTCGCGGACGAAACAGTCTGGATTTCCCTGCGGAAATTGCGGAACTTCGCGGCTACTTTAAAGATTGCAACCCTGTTTCTGCGTACCCTTCCGCAGGCTTGAATATACCGTTTTATATTTTAGGATCAAGCACCGAAAGTGCCTATCTTGCGGCAGAGCTTGGCTTACCTTATGCCTTTGCTTCACACTTTGCGCCACGAATGATGGAAATGGCGGTGGAGATTTACCGCAAAAACTTCAAACCATCGACCTATCTTGCTGAGCCTTATGTCATCTTAGGAGTCAACGCGATTGTTGCAGAAACCGATAACGAAGCAAGACAACTGGCGACGACGCAAACACTATTTTTCTTAAATGTGGTGACTAACGCACAACAAAATTTACAACCACCGATGGCATCAGAAGAAGATGTTTGGAAAGCTCAAATGCACGCCCAAAAGAAACCGCACTTTGGACCGGTCGATTTCGAGGAAATCCCAATTTACAACCAAGAGCGTGCCGTAGTGGAACAAATGACCGCTTGTTCGCTGATCGGTAGTCCTGAAAGCGTGGAATTTCAACTCAAGCAATTACGTGAACAGGTACATTTTGATGAAATTATGGCTGTAAGCTATATTTTTGATGAACAAAAACAAGCCCAATCTTACACGATGTTGAAAACGATTGTGGATAAGCAATAGCGAGACAAAAAATAAAAAGTGCGGTAAATTTTACCGCACTTTAAATCAAAAAAATATTAATAAGCCGTTTCTATCGGTAAACCAGCTTTTACCCAACCATCAAACCCGCCAATGACACTAAACACATTTTCATAGCCTTGTTCAACGAGGAAAGTCGCCACATTTCGACTGCTCACGCCATGATAGCAACTCACGATAATCGGGGAGTCAAAATCCACCAGTTCTTCAAATTGTAAAAAGCTTTGGTTAGTTAAATGAAACGCCCCTTTCGCATGAGAATAGGTAAAACGTTGAGGGTCCCGAACATCAGCAAGGATGGCGCCATTTTGCACCATTTCCCAAGCTTGTTCTGGGCTAATTTCTTTAAACGACATGATTTGTTCCCTTTGCGCGCTGTTTATACACGCCATCAAAAATAATCAGGCTCATCGCCAATACTAAACAAATGAATAACGGATAGCTGTCCGCATCCATTTCCTCTCCAATTAAAAATGAAATAATCACCATCAAAATGGTTTCAACATAACCTAGAAGGCCAAGTAAGTTCATTGGCAGCATATTGCTGGCAATTACGTAAGCGATTAATGCCGCACCACTAATAAGCCCGAGCAATACCAATAATCCCCAAATATTAGGATTCGATTCCTGCACGGTAGCAAAGTCAGTCTGAAATGCAAAATAGAAGCTAATCGGTAATAAACTCAATATTTCCAAACAAAACGCAGCAAGATCAGTATTATTCAATGCTTTTCGTACAGAAAAATAAGTCGTATAACCCACGCATATTACGATGGCTTCCCAAGATAATCCGCCTTTTAAAATGATGTTAGAAATCACCCCGATTGCCGCAATTAATACGGCAATGAATTTCAATGTTGAAATTCGTTCTTTAAAAATAAGCCGTCCAGCGGCCACCATCACAATTGGTAACAATAAATAACCAAAAGAAACACTTAAGGAGCTACCATTATTGGGTGCCCATAAAAAGAGCCACATTTGATACCCCATTAATGCGCCACAAATAATATAAGAAAGAGCAAAGAGCGGTCGATTTTTAATGCGTTTTAGATGCTCAACCAAAGCTTGTTTTTGTTTAAACATAATGAGAGCAAGGGCAACGAAAGGAAATGTAAACAACATTCGATAGCCGAAAATATCCGTGCCACTGAGCGGTTTCAGTAGCGTGGAAAAATAATACATATAGCCAAATAAAAGCGAGGCTAAAAGTGAAATAAGTATGCCTCTTAACATAATAAATCCTTAGGTTAATTCTGCTTATTATTCTAGTCTAACATCTCCCAAAATGCACGAATTAGGGGGTTCGCTAAATTTCTTTTTTGCACACAAACCCCTAAATCAAACGCCTCAACGGGATTGTCTAAATTTAACCGAGACACGTCTTTTGACATAGGGTTATTATCAATCACCACATCCGGCAACATCGCTAATCCGAAACCAAGTGCCACCATTGGCACGATACCTTCATGCCCTGCCACAGTGGCATAAATTTTGGGATGTTTAATGTGTTTGCTACGTAGCCATTGTTCAATACGCTGGCGAGCCATTCCATCTAACGGCAAAATAAAAGGCATCTGTTGCCAGTTGATGGGTTCTTCTTGTAATAATTGTGTGGCTAAACAAGCGACTCGTGGCGCAATTAATGAAAGGGAAATATCATCAATTTTATAAAACTCCAACCCAGCCGGCAGATTATTTGGTTTCCCCGCCAAAGCGAGATCTACTTGTTCCGATTGAATGAATTGTACCGCAGAAGCGGGGTCACCAGTCGTCAGTTGAATTTCAACTTTCGGATAACGTGAACGAAATTTGGCTAACACCTGTGGCAAATGACTATATGAAGCGGTAACTGAACAAAATAAGCGTAACTCTCCGCTTAATTCCGCTGAATTATCTCGCAGCTGACGCTTAAACTGTTGCCAGTTTTGCCATTCTGCTTTCGCAAATTGCAGAAATTTCTCGCCTTGTTCGGTTAAGCGCACTTGTCGATTATCACGAATAAATAAAGGTTGTTCTAACTCCTCTTCCATGCGTTGAATCTGGCGTGAAAGCGTAGAGGGTGACATATGATTTTGCGTAGCGGTTTTAGCAAAATTTTGTGTATCAGCAAGATGAAGAAATATTTGGAGGTCTTGAAAGTTCATATGTATCGTTAAAAGCAAATAACGTTGCAAAAATTGCAATACTAAGTGCGAATAATATCACTTTACGCAACAACTAAAAACCTTATAATCCACTTCACAACAAAAAACTATATTCAAACACAACCTCATACACATTAATCAACATCATAGAAAGGATGAAAAATGGCTAACTATTTCAACACATTAAATTTACGCGAAAAATTAGATCAATTAGGTCGTTGTCGTTTTATGGATCGCAGCGAATTTGCTGACGGTTGCAACTACTTAAAAGGCAAAAAAATCGTTATCGTGGGTTGTGGCGCACAAGGTTTAAACCAAGGTTTAAATATGCGTGACTCTGGCTTAGACATTTCTTATGCATTACGCCCTGAAGCGATTGTAGAAAAACGTACATCATTCCAACGTGCAACCGAAAACGGTTTTAAAGTGGGCACTTATCAAGAATTAATTCCAACTGCAGACTTAGTGATCAACTTAACACCAGATAAACAACACTCTAAAGTGGTGGCTGATGTAATGCCATTAATGAAAAAAGATTCAGCGTTCGGTTACTCACACGGTTTCAACATCGTTGAAGTAGGTGAGCAAATCCGTGAAGACATCACTGTGGTGATGAGTGCACCAAAATGTCCAGGTACTGAAGTACGTGAAGAATACAAACGTGGTTTCGGTGTGCCAACATTAATCGCAGTTCACCCAGCAAATGACCCACGCGGTGAAGGTATGGCAATTGCGAAAGCATGGGCGGCAGCAACTGGTGGTGACCGTGCGGGCGTATTAGAATCTTCATTCGTTGCAGAAGTAAAATCTGACTTAATGGGTGAACAAACTATTCTTTGCGGTATGTTACAAGCAGGTTCAATCGTGTGTTACGACAAATTAGTCGCAGACGGTAAAGATCCAGCATACGCAGGTAAATTGATCCAATACGGTTGGGAAACTATTACCGAAGCCTTAAAACAAGGCGGTATCACATTAATGATGGATCGCTTATCAAACAGCGCAAAATTACGTGCATTTGAACTTGCTGAACAAATCAAAGAAAGCCTTGGTTTCTTATATTACAAACACATGGATGACATCATCAGCGGTCACTTCTCTGCGACTATGATGGCAGACTGGGCGAACGGTGATAAAGACTTATTCGCATGGCGTGAAGCAACAGGCAAAACTGCCTTTGAAAATGCACCAAAAGCAGACGGCATCAAAATTTCTGAACAAGAATACTTTGATAACGGCGTATTAATGGTAGCAATGGTGAAAGCGGGTGTTGAATTAGCCTTTGATGCAATGGTAGCAAGCGGTATCTATGAAGAATCAGCTTACTATGAATCACTTCACGAATTACCGTTAATCGCTAACACTATCGCGCGTAAACGTTTATATGAAATGAACGTGGTTATTTCTGATACTGCAGAATACGGTAACTACTTATTCTCTAACGTAGCAACCCCAATTCTTGCTAAAGAAATCATCCCAACCTTACAAAAAGGTGATTTAGGTGAACCAACACCAGCAGTTGCTATCGACAACATCACTTTACGCGATGTAAACGATGCAATCCGTAACCACCCAGTTGAATTAATTGGTCAAGAGTTACGTGGTTATATGACAGATATGAAACGTATCGCAGTTGCAGGTTAATTATTAAATCGGTAAAATTCAAGCCAACTTATTCAATAAGTTGGCTTTTTTTATAATCCAAAGGAATTAATATGAAAAACAATAAAATTTTTAACCGCACTTTTAAAGTGAGTTTGGTGGCTATGGCGTTAGGATTAGTTAATTCGGCATGGGCCATTGATTATAAACTATATGAAGGTACCGTATATAAGAATCCGGAAAGAACTGACTCTGAAGTAAAAAATATGAATTTTTATTCAGATTATGGCTATGATTTAACAAATAAAAATAATCTAGCCCATGTATCTTTTAGAATGAAAAATAGTTCAAATAAGGATTATCCAACAGAATCATTAATTTTCCTCGATCCTCAATTTTCTAATGGACCTAGTTCATTAGAAATCAAACCTAATAGTACTTTCACATTATCGAAGGCTTTTCCTGAAAGTTCTGTTTTTGAATTGAGAGATGCAAATCTTAAATTTCACTTCGGTAATATCAATTTATTTGAGGGGCTTTCTACAGTTGATGCAGATGGAGAGCCTGTTTTAGGAAATTCAGCATTTGAACTTCAGAGTAATAGCACCATTGATATTGATTCAGTTAGTATTGTTAGTGCAGCTAAAGAGAGCATAGGGTACCAACTATTTGATAAATCCACAGCAAATATTATCAACTCATCTATTTTTCTAGGGGGAGATAACAGCACTGCTGTAGATGCCGAAAACTCAACATTACATATCAAAAATTTAAATATTGCGCTACAGCCAGCTGGTACCGATAAATCAGCTACTATTGCATACGCATCAGAGAATTCTACATTAAATATTGAAGACAGCCTGCTCACAATTGAAACGAAAGGTCAAAGTAAAGGTTTAGGTTTTGTACTTGATGGTGGCGTGACCAACATTACAAATTCCAACATTGAAAATAATGCTGGAGATGTGGTTATTTTTACTAATAAACAAGATTCTCGAGATGAAACAAATAATTACAACTCAACAACAGTTAATCTAAAAAATACTAAAATCCCCGATGCAAAAGTATTGGTTGGATTAAACATGCCCGATCTAGCTGATACGGACTTATCTGAAGGAGAAAAAACTAGCTCACCTAGATTTGTGTTAAATGCAGATAACTCACAGTTAAATGGTGCAGTAAAGCAATATGACGGTACAAATAAAACGCCTGTTACATTAAATCTAACTAACAATACTACATGGGATTTAGTGGATAATTCAGAAGTAACAGACTTGCATTTAAATAACTCAGCGGTTTCTTTAACTAATACAAACGCTCCTTATGCGACATTAACTATCACGGGCAACCTCACTGGCTCAGGTACCTTCAACCTCAACACGAATATCGCTGAAAACAAAAGCGATAAAATCGTTGTTAAAGGTACTGCCGAAGGTAATCATAAAATTGGGGTAACTAATCAAGGTGCAAATGTTGCTAACGGAAAAGTGACACTTGTAGAAACCAATGGTGGTAATGCAGCGTTTAGCTTAACGAACCCGAATAATCGTGTAGATTTAGGGGCTTACCAATATTTCCTAACAAAAGAAGGAAATAATTGGGTATTAGCGAATTCTAAAAATGCGGTCACCCCAACTCCACCTGTTGCACCCGTTACACCAAGCAAACCAGTAGTGACCTCAAGCAAACCTGCGATAACGCCTACCACCCCAGTAGTAACCCCAAGTAATCCAGTAGTACCACCTGCGGTTCTACCAAGCGCACCGTTACTTTCAGACTTAGCAAATGCACAAGTTTCTCTTCGCCAAGCACAATTGCTTTTAGCGGAAGATGATTTAAGTGGCATTCATCAACGTCTAGGTGAAGTGAAAAACGGTGAAAAAAGTAATGTGTGGGTTCGTAATGTGAATTCTCGCCAAAAATTAGCCGCACTTTCTACTGGTGAGAGTGAAACTTCTGGCTTTAAACAAAACGTACATCGCGTACAAGTGGGCGCTGATGCTGCTGTAACTAATAACCTCCGTGTTGGTGGATTTGTTGGCCGCAGCCAAGCTAACGTTGATTTTAATGGTCATTACGGTGATGGCAAAGTAAGAAGCAATAGCGTGGGCTTATATGCAGCTTACCTTGCAGATAACGGTATTTATGTAGATAACATCGTGAAATACAGCCGTTTACACGCTAACTCAAATCACACTGAAAAACGCCATTACAACGCTTATACTATTTCGAGTGAATTAGGCAAACGCTTTAGTCTTGCGAACGATTGGACAATTACCCCGCAAGCACAAATAGCGTGGACACATATTTCATCACAAGGGAATGAAGATAGCTTATCTTCTGTTTATTCTCGAATTGGTTTACGTGTAGCCAAAGGCTTTGCATTAAGTAATGGTTGGAATTTACAACCTTATGCAGAAGTAAATGCGATTACTAGCAAAAACCGTAGCAGCAAAATTCATTACGCCAACAGTGCGCTTGATGTCGCAAGCAGCCGTGGACGTTTTGAAAGTGCGCTCGGTTTAAATGCTGGATTTGCAAATCATCGTTTTGGTTTAGAAGTAAGCCGTGCAGACGGTAAAAACTTCGACAAACCTTATGCAATTCAAGCGGTTTATCGCTATCAATGGTAATATAAGAGGGCGGAGTCAAATCCGCCCTTTTTCTCTTTTTACTGAATAAATAATATGTCAAAACCTTTCCCCTCCCGCTCATTTACGACCAAACGAACGGCAAAACCCACTCGTTCAAAGCCTAAAGCAAGGCCACTTACATTAGAACAGTCCATTGTTGTTTTATTTAACAAACCTTTTGATGTACTGACACAATTCACCGATGAAAACGGCCGAGCGACATTAAAAGATTTTATTACCATTCCTAATGTATATGCGGCAGGGCGATTGGATCGTGATAGCGAGGGTTACTGATTTTAACGAATAATGGTGAAGTGCAACATCGTTTGGCAGATCCTAAATTTAAAACAGAAAAAACATATTTTGTGCAAGTGGAAGGTATTCCTGAAGAGGCTGATTTAGACAAGCTTCGTCAAGGTGTTGAATTGAAAGATGGGATGACAAAGCCGGCAAAAGTGCGGTTGATTTCTGAACCGGATTTTCTCTGGCCTCGTAATCCACCTATTCGTGAACGTCAAAGTATTCCGACAAGTTGGTTGGAAATCAAAATTAGTGAAGGGCGTAATCGACAAGTGCGTCGAATGACGGCTCATATTGGCTTTCCGACATTACGTCTCATCCGTTATCAAATGAGCCATTTAACGCTTGATGGATTGGGTAACGGTGAGTATCGCCGTTTGAATGAAGAAGAAATGCGTGCGTTATTCAAACAACTTCATTTAAATAACGCACGTTAAGATTAGAAACGTTGAGCGGGTTGTGCGTTTTCAACTTGCACGAAGAAACCTTTATCATTCAAGATAATGCTGTAATCCGTAACATATTTAACGCTGTTGGTTTCCACTATCGCATTACAGCTACGAATCCCTTGTTGTGGATAAGATTGGGTTTCACGTGCTTGCGTGATTTGTTTCACTGTCATTTGGGTGTTAGTGGCTGCACCTTGTTTTTTAAAGGCATCAGATAATACCGCAAAAACTTTTGAATCATTACATCTTGGCACAACGACGGATTTTGTCACAGTATTCGCTGTTTTCTGAGCAACAGTTTCCACTCTATTTTCAGTTACTTTTTCAACGGCTTTTGGTTCCGCTTTCTTCACTTCTGTTTTAACCGCTGGTGTTTTTTTAGCAATCACCTTTTCAGGTTTTGCAGATTCTTTAACTGCACTTTGTTTGCTTTTTGCTAAAGTCTTTTTGTCTTTTACTGCAGTTTGCTTCGTTTTTTCTACTGGCTGTTTGCCTTTCGTTTTTGTCGGCTCTGCTTTAGCGGCTTTATTTGTCGTTTTATTTTTTATTTTTTCTTTTTTCGTTACCGCTTTTTTCGCTTCCACAATTTTAGCAGGCTTTTTCGCTTCTGCTTTTTGGACCTCTGCTTTCTTTTTAGCTGTTTTGGCTACAGCTTTAAGCGTAGTGGCTTTCTTAGCTTCTACTTTTTTAACTGCCGTTTTCACTGACTTAGTTTGAGTTGATTTTGCCGTATGATTTGGCGATGCTGCAAAGGCCAAAACAGGTAACAAGGCAAAAATCACCGCAAGTAATTTTTTCATCCGTTATTCTCCTTAAACAAAAAGTGCGGTCAACATTAACCGCACTTTGAAATTATTTATAAATTAAAGATAGTAGTGTTCTACGTAGTTTAATTTATCGTCAAGTTTTAACACTAACGGTTGACCTGTTGGGATTTCAAAATCCATGATTTCCGCATCAGAAATACCGATAATGTGTTTTGCT
>JABZOY010000039.1:0-4761 GCA_015255025.1 Haemophilus sp. | reverse complement strand
TGATCTTCCCAGAATGGTAATGCACGTTCTAAGGTTAATTTTAAGTTTTCTGCGTTTGGTACAACATCAGATGGGATGTTTGCATAACGACGGTCGTTATGGGCAGAGTTTGGATCTTTCGGATCTAAATCTGGAGGAGAAATGTCATAAGAACGACGCCAGATATGAACTTGTTCGTCACCGTATTGTTCTGCGGTTGCTTTTTTATCTAAGCCTTGTAATGCACCATAGTGACGCTCATTTAAACGCCAGTTTTTCACTTGAGGAATCCATAATTGGTGAGATTCTTCTAACACGATGTTACAGGTTTTGATTGCACGAGTTAAAACAGAAGTGAAGGCAATATCAAATTCATAGCCTTTCTCGAACAATTTTTTACCCGCAGCTTTTGCTTCTTCTACGCCGCGCTCGGTTAAATTTACATCACGCCAACCGGTGAATAAATTTTTTGCGTTCCACTCACTGAAACCGTGACGAATGAATACTAATTCCATAAGGATCTCCTAAGTATTAATAAAAAAATGAATGGCTCTTTTATAGCAAAAAATCGTTATGTTTAAAAGCAAAAAGGCGGTATTTACTGATCTTTCGCAAAAAAACGTCTGTAAACTTTTAGCCACTCAAAAATAATGCTAGTATTTAAGCCTTATTCGTCCCTTAATTTCTCTCAAGTTTAGATGTATGCAGCAAAGCAATCGTAGAAAAAAAATCTTATCAAAACTGACCGCACTTTTGGCTTGCGGTCTGCTTGGCTTTTCATCTTTCGCGCAAGGCAACGATCTCAATCAAATTCAAAAACAAATTAAACAACAAGAATCGAAGATCGCCGAGCAAAAACGCGCACAAGCTAAACTCCAAGCCAGTCTTAAAGATCAAGAAAGCAAAATTAATAGCGTTGTCGGTGAATTACGTGAAACAGAATTAAGTTTGCAAGAAATCCGCAAGCAAATGGCGGAAACCGAAAAGCAAATCAAGCAATTAGAAAAGCAAGAGCGCGTGCAAAAAGCGAAACTCGCACAGCAAATCGATGCCATTTATCGTTCAGGTGTCAATCCTTCTACCTTGGAAAGAATGCTTTCAGAGGATGCGAAAAAAGCGGAACGCATGAAAGTGTATTATCAGCACTTAAATCAAGTTCGCATTGATATGATTAATAATCTGAAAGCAACACAAGAGAATTTAGCAAAACAACGCGAAGCGATTTCAGGCCAACAAAAGAATCATCGCGATCAGCTTTCTACGCAAAAGAAACAGCAACAAGAATTACAAAAAGCGCAACAAGAACGTCAATCTACGTTAAATGAACTCAACAAAAACTTAACGAAAGATCAGAATAAATTGGAAACGTTGAAAGCGAACGAAAATGCCCTTCGCCAAGAAATTCAACGTGCTGAACAAGCCGCTCGCCAACAAGAACAACGTGAGCGTGAAGCCCTTGCTCAGAAAAAACAAGAGGAAGAAAAACGTACCTCAAAACCTTATCAACCAACAGATCAAGAACGTAAGTTGATTAACAGCACCAGTGGTTTAGGTACGGCCGCACGTCAATACAGTCGTCCAGTTTCTGGCCCGACGTTATATTCCTTTGGTTCAATCCAAGCGGGCGAAGTACGTTGGAAAGGCATGGTTATCGGCGCACCAACGGGTACCGCGGTAAAAGCTATTGCAAGTGGTCGTGTCATTCTAGCGGGTCATCTTAATGGCTATGGTTATATGGTGATTGTGAAACACGGCGACAGCGACTTGAGCTTATATGGTTTCAACCAAGCGGTATTTGTAAAACAAGGTCAGCTGGTGTCTGCGGGACAAACCATTGCGCAAGTAGGTAATACGGGTGAGCTCTCTAAACCGGCACTTTACTTTGGAATTAGCCGTAAAGGGGTGCCTGTAAATCCAGCTGGGTGGATTAAATAATGGCGGCATTCTTTCAAAGTGCGGTCAGAAATACGATCATTTTTTCAACCGCACTTTTTTCTGCGTTTACTTTTGCACAAGGCAAACTGGCTATTGTAATTGATGACATTGGCTATCATCCGAAAGAAGATGCCGAAGTTTTAGCCATGCCAAAAGAAGTCTCTGTTGCGATCATTCCAGCAGCACCCTATGCCAAAATACGCAATCAAGAAGCAAAAGCGCAGAATCACGATATTCTCATTCATATGCCAATGCAGCCTGTCAGCAACATTAAAATTGAAGAAGGTGGTTTGACTTTAGGGTTATCTGAAGCGCAAGTGAATGAGCGGGTGAAAAAAGCGAAAGCTATTGTGCCCAATGCCATCGGAATGAATAATCATATGGGCAGTGCAGCCACAGCCGATACCACATTAATGACCTATTTGATGACCACACTTCGCGAGCAGAATTTATTCTTTTTAGATAGTCGCACCATTGGAAAATCAGTCGCGGGCAAAATAGCAAAAGAACAAGGCGTACGTGTATTAGATCGCCATGTGTTTTTAGATGACAGTGATAATTTGGCAGATGTTCAACGCCAATTTCAAAGTGCAATTCAATATGCACGTAAACATGGCACCGCCATTGCTATTGGACACCCTCGTCCAAATACCGTAGCCGTATTAAAATCGGGAATAAAAAATTTACCCGATGATATTCAATTAGTGGGTATGGGAAGCTTATGGCGAAATGAAAAAATCTTGCCACCTAAACCATTTATCTTACTTTTTAATGATATTCCTGCGCCAACTTCCATTGCGCCATTTGAGCCAATCCCTTTATTACGGGGTGTGCCAAGATAACAAAAAGAGCGGTTAGAAAACCGCTCTTTTTTATCGTTTTAATCTTACCTATCGACCATTTCGTTCAAAGAACAAGACGGTTGCGGCAACGCGTGAGTGAACGTTAAGTTTACGAAGTAAGTTACGAATATGCACTTTAACCGTTTCTTCAGAAATAAAAAGCTGACCCGCAATTTGTTTATTAGATAAACCTGTTGCGATTAAACGTAATACATCCATTTCACGATCGGTGAGTGAATCTATTGGATCAACGGTATGTTTGCGTTCTAACAGTAAATTTTTAATCGAATCACTTAAAATCACTTCGCCTTGTGCAATACGTTTAATTTGCTCAAGCAGCACATCTGGCTCGGTATCTTTTAATAGATAACCGTCAGCACCCGCATCGATGAGAGTGAAAATATCATTTTTCGCATCAGAGACAGTTAAGATCAAAATTCGTGCATCAACGCCTTCCGCACGCAAACCTTTAAGGGTATCTAAACCGGAAAGGCCTTTCATATTCAGATCTAAAATGATTAAATCCGGGGATTCTTGAATCGCAATGGAAATGCCTTCTGTACCGCTTCCTACATCGGCAACGACTTCAAAATTCTCTTCTAATTCAACTAATTGTTTGATACCACGACGCATTAATGGATGGTCGTCGATAATTAATACTTTTAACTTTTCTTGCATAATATTCTCCAAGAGATAAGCGGACAAACATTCTATCGCCTGAAGGCGAAAACGTCCACAGCCTTAGATTATTTCTCAATAGATTTTCGAACGAAGGATTCTATCGGGATTTTGCCTATCTTCCAATGCATAATTTGCAGATAAATTTGATTTACCTCAAACAATGCTTGTTTTGATTGAGCTATTCGCAAGTCCTTTTGCTTTTAAATTTGAACGGCATAATACGCATGCCACTTTCTGTCGGATGCAATTGATAAAATTGCGGATAATTAAAATTCCGTTGCACCATTTTATACGGATTTTTACAATCTTTCGAGCCGAGTGATTGATAAATCTGATTCACTTCACGCACTTTATCATCTTTTGAACCTTCACATTGACGATAAATTTCGAGACGATTCTTTTCATCTAACAAATAAACGTTAAAGCTATTATCGGCATTATCCTCAAAGAAGAATTGTAAAAAACCTTCACTGGCAAACAAATCAATTTCAGGCGGATATCGACGGGCCTCTGGAATAATTTCTTTTTCTTCCAACTGAGTCGGTAAAACGTCCTCAAAATTGACCGCACTTTCTTTTCCACCATCAATAGGTTGCAAACTGATCCCTTTTTCTTCAAAGAAGAATTGCCAGTTTTTCCCTGCCACACGTAAACGGGAGTGCGTTGTTGGGCGACTGTCGCCTAATTGAATACTGATACAACGGTTTACAAGTACGCTCACTAAGTTTCGCAATGTGCGGTTGTAGTGTTTACTGTAACAGAAAACCTGTATAGAACGGGGCTGATTCACCCCTTGATCAATTTTATTAGAAAGCACTTTTAAGGCAAGCAAAATCGCATTCTGCCCTTCAAAATGTAAAGTTCGAATTTCATTCCACACATTACGGTAAGTGAAATCAATGCTGCCGACCAAGCTCTGTTCTAATTGACCAAAACTGAACAAATCACTCGGCGAGATATTTGATTTAAGTTCTTCAACTTGTGCTGTCGGGTCATTTACTAAGTTCACTGCAATAAACAAATCTCGGATTTCACACTGCGAAGAAAGTGCCTCATTTGTAGGAGCTTGACCATTTGTATGCGGGAAAAACAACCGTAAATCGGCGACAAAATTACGTAAAGTGAGTTGGTCGATATTTTGACTGATTAAGTGCAAATGAGTTTCAGCGGTCAACAAGCGATTAAAATAAGCCCATGCGACGACTTTATTTAAACTTTCACCGTATTCAATCACACGTTCTTTCGAGAACATCATATGATGTGGTGGCTGATTCACCATATACCACCCATCTTTAAAACGCTTATTACCATGAACTTCGATGAA
>JABZOY010000038.1:0-14293 GCA_015255025.1 Haemophilus sp. | reverse complement strand
ATCATCACCCCACCAAAAATGGAGATTTTTCCAGTTAATTTGTTCCGTATAAGGCGCTTTGGCTAAAGTTTTGAATAACAGCTTAGGCGTTGAACCGCCAGAAAGAGAAATATGCACAGGGTGACTTAATTGACTATAAATCACAAATTCTTGGGCAATCTTTTCAACAGCGTGTTGAGCCGTTGGGAAGGTAATGGTGTTCATGTTTTTTTCTCTCTATTCGGTGATAAGCCTTCTTCTATTGAAGAAGGCGAGATATTGATGACTAAACCTTTTTCTTCATTTTACCGCTTGGTTTACGCCATACGCGACCACTTTTCGCAATGAGTTTTTCGGCTGCAACAGGTCCCCAAGTGCCCGCTTCATATTCGTAGATTCGACCACCCGATTCTTTGTAATCCAAAATCGGTTGCACAAATTTCCATGCAGCGTGCACCGCATCCGTACGCGCAAAGAGTGTGGCATCGCCTTTCATCGCATCAAGCAATAAGCGTTCATAAGCCGTGAGTACTTGCTCATCGGCCAAATCGGCATAACGGAAATCCATTGAGACTTCTTTCGCTTCAAAGCCCGCACCTGGCTTTTTCAAACCGAAGCGCATTGAAATGGCTTCATCAGGTTGAATACGGATGATCAATTTATTCTCAGGCGCATTTTGACTGAATACCGGATGTGGCGTAGTTTTGAAATGAATCACAATTTCTGTCACACGTGCCGGTAAGCGTTTACCTGTACGCACATAGAAAGGTACGCCAGCCCAACGCCAGTTTTCGATTTCGCAACGTAATGCCATAAAGGTTTCAGTGCGAGAGTTAGCTGGAACGCCTTTTTCTTGTAAATAGCCTTTGACTTCTTTGCCATCAATTTCCGCTGCAGTATATTGACCAAGCACTAAGTTGTGCTCAACGTCATCTTGCGTTAATGGACGTAAAGAATGCATGACTTTGGCCACTTCATCACGCATTGAGTTCGCATTGATGATTGCGGGTGGTTCCATGGCAACCATGGCTAAAACTTGTAATAAGTGGTTTTGGAACATGTCACGCATTGCGCCAGAACCATCATAATAGCCACCACGTTCTTCTACACCAATGGCTTCGGCACCCGTAATTTCGACATAATCAATGTAATTACGGTTCCAAAGTGGTTCGAATAAGCCATTCGAGAAGCGCAAAACAAGCAAGTTTTGTACGGTTTCTTTACCAAGATAATGATCGATACGATAGATCTGATGTTCTTCAAAGAAACGATGAATTTGGACGTCGAGTTCTTGTGCTGTTTTTTCATCGTAACCAAAAGGTTTTTCGACAATAATACGTTTCCAACCGTCTTTTTCTTCGTTTAAACCATGGGCCGCGAGGCATTCTGGAATTACACCATATAAGCTTGGTGGCGTGGACATATAGTAAAGGGTGTTGCCATTCGTTTGATATTTAGTATGTAATTCTTCTAAACGAGGGACTAATTTACCGTAATCCGCAGCATCAGATGTGTTTACCGCTTGGTAATAGAGATGACTACAAAAAGCGTCTAGCGTTTCTGGAGTGGTTTCTTCTGTTTCAAGTAACGCTTCACGCATTTTTTCACGGAAAGTCTCATCGTTTAATTCTGAACGCGCGACACCTAATACAGAAAATTTGTTTAAACGACCAAATTTGAAGAGATTATAAAGTGCTGGAATGAGTTTACGGTGAGTTAAATCACCGGAAGCACCAAAAATCACGATACAGTTATTATTCGTTTGCATATTATTCCTTATTGTTCCGAGTAGTATTTTTAAATAATGCAATATATTACTGCACTTTACCAATCGAACCAATCAATTAAATTGAAAGACAGATGCCCAATTTTGTGTATTATCTGCCACCATCACAAAGGGTGGATTAATTAAACTTTCACGATGATTATAGGTGAGCGGCTGATAGTGCGGATCGAAAATCATCCCATTGATTTCAGCTAATAAAATTTCAGCGCCTGCCGTATCCCATTCACCGGTTTTGCCGAGGCGAACATAGCAATCAACAATTCCTTCTGCAACCAAACCACTTTTCAAACTACTCGAACCCACCACCGTAAATTCACATGGCAAATTCTTCGCTAAAATTGACCGCACTTTTTCTTGTGAGGTGGTGGCGCCTACGGCGATTTTTAACGGTTTGGTGAGATCTATGTTTCTTGGCTGTAAGCGTGTTATCTCTTTGTTACTTTGTTTGAATGCCCCAAAACCTTTCATGGCGTAATAGGTGATATTCAAAATAGGGAAGTGAATCACGCCTAGCACAGGTTGGTGGTCTTGCACGAGTGTAATCAATACGGAGAATTGATCGGTGCGATCAATAAATTGCTGCGTGCCATCAAGGGGATCGATTAGCCAATAAGTGTGCCAAGTTTGGCGTTGTTCAAAGGGGATATTGCAGTTTTCCTCTGAAATAACAGGAATGTCAGGGAAAAGTGCGGTCAGTTTTTCGATTAGAAATTGGCTGACAAATAAATCGGCTTCCGTGACAGGGGTGTTATCCGATTTGGTTTGTATTGTCACATTCTGTTGGTAAAAATGAGTTAAATGTTTTCCCGCTTCATTAGCGAGTGTGCGGACTTGATCGAGAAGAGATTGAGATAATTGCATGTTTATTTCCTACTTTGATTTCGGTAATAACAAGAAGAGGCAAATTGTCGTATAGATTGCTAGGATGACAGAGCCCTCTAAGACGAATAATACACGATCAGTCAGATATTGGGTATTGGGTGCGATGAGAAGATTGCCGATGCTCCAATAACAAAAAAGAATGATGAATGAAAAAATGAGAATTTTATTCCACTGATGACGTAGATAGCCGCGGTATTTAGCAAAGTAAGCGTTGATTATCGCCGGCACGGTAAGTGGCCAGAATGTAAGAAAGAAACCAAATAATGCGGCATCGAAGTTACCTTCTTTGCAGTAGTCTAGACCAAAAATGGCATAAGCAATAACACTACCTATCAACTGAGTAATCAGTGGGAAGATAATCATTGCCTTTAGATAAGGGGATTGCGTTGACACCTTAAGCTCCTAGAAAAATAGGCTATCCGAGGACAGCCTATTTAAATCCATTATTTCGATTTCTTCGCACGTAATACACGAGAAACGAAAATAAAGATACCAAAGATAAATACGGCAAGACCAAGTAATTCGCCAATATTATCCCAGTTTTCTAACGCTAAGGCTAATGGTGCTTCTGAACCACCCGAAGTCACAGATGCTGCAATGATAAAGGCTAAGATAACGCCCATTAAGCTTTCACCCACAATTAAACCTGCCGCGAAGAGTGTGCCGAAACGTTCTGCTTTTTTCTCCACTTCAGTATCGTTAGTGCGTTTTGCATAGTTTTTAATGTGACGGGTGATAAACCATGCCATTACTGCACCGACTACAACCGGCATATTGATTGATGGTGGAAGGTAGATACCAATCCCCACCGCTAATACCGGTAAGGCAAAGCGGCTGTTAGTCGTTTTACGCATAAGCGCATCAATAATGATTAATACCACACCCAAACCTACACCACTTAAAATGTAAGTCCATTCTAATTGATTGGTGAAAATACCTTTTGAAATGGTGGTCATAATAGTTGCTTGTGGCGCAGAAAGTGCTTGTGTTGGATCCATATCTGGACGTGGTAATGCACCCGTGAAACCATAAGCGTGGTATAAAATTTCTAATACCGGCGCAATCACTAATGCACCAACGAAACAACCAATGATTAGAGCAACCTGTTGTCTCCAAGGAGTTGCTTCCACTAAAAGACCTGTTTTTAAGTCTTGTAAGTTATCATTTGAAATGGTTGCTGTGGTTAATACGATAGATGCTGTGAATAATGTCAATGCGGTTAAGAATTTTTGACCATCAGCAGTTTCAAATAAACCACTGCTTTTACCAATAGTCACTAAAACAAGTGAAATCACGATAACAGAAATAATCCCGATACCAGAAATTGGGCTGGAAGATGAACCAACTAATCCTGCCATATAACCAGAAGCCGCTGCAACGAAGAAGCCGATTAACACCGCAAGTAGCGTACAAACCACTACTAATAACACGGCAAGTTCAGCAGAAATAGGTGCCGCAGCAACGAAGTGATATAAGGAAATCACAATTAATACAACGGTCGCCAATAAAATGTAAATGATGGTTTTTGGTGATAAGTCGATATCAATACGATGTTCTGATTCAGCTTGTGAGCCTTTTAACATACGGAAAGAATGAACCATCCCTTCGATCATAGGTTTGAGAAGGATTAATAATGTCCAAATGGCTGCAATACCGATAGTACCCACACCAATAAAGCGAACTTTGGTTTTCCATTCAGCCATGGCATAACTAACAATAGATGCATCCGTTGGCATATCACCTGTTGCGGTGAAATAAGGTACCGCGACACCCCAAGCAAGGAATGTACCGAATAACATGGCAAGACCGCCTACGATACCAATTAAGTAACCTGCACCCACTAAGGCAAGAGAGAAGCCCATCGGTAATTGGAAAATGGCTTTGCCGTTAGAGAACCATGCGCTTGCGCTATCAGACATGACACGTAATGCGTTGGTTAAGAATGCAACAGTTGCCGCAAAAATACCACCGTAAGCAATATCTTTTACACCACTGTCGATTTCGCTATTGTTACCTGCTTTCAAGATTTCAGCGGCAGCCACACCTTCAGGGTAAGGTAAGTCGCTGTTTACGACCATTGCACGACGTAATGGAATGGTAAATAGCACGCCCAATGTACCGCCAGCGGCACAGATTAACACTGTTTGCCAGAATGGGAATTCTTGCCAGTAACCCATCATTAACAGGCCTGGAAGAACGAAAATAACAGAAGACAATGTTCCCGCTGATGAAGCTTGGGTTTGCACCATGTTATTTTCTAAGATACTGGAATCCTTAAAGAATTTTAAAACTGCCATAGAGATAACAGCAGCAGGAATGGAGGACGCAAACGTCATCCCCACTTTAAGACCCAAATAAACGTTAGATGCAGTGAAGATCACTGTAATTAACGCCCCAAGGAACATCCCCCGGAAGGTCAATTCTTTTAAATTATTATGAGACATAGATTTTCCTATATATATTTTTCGAAAAATGGCGATACATTCTCAAAAAAAGAATATTTATGCAAGTTTTCTTTAAAGTTAATCGCTTGCTATTAGAAATTATTTAAATTTATTCGATTAATTTTTGCGTTTTTTTAAATGATCGCGCAAAGAATAAAGTGCAGCAAGATTTCTGGCCTCATTAAATTCATCACTGACTAAAAGTGCATCAAGTTGCGATAAAGGATAATGCACGATTTCTAATGGTTCAGGCTCATCGCCTTCTAGTTTATTTGGATACAGATCTTCGCCTAATAAAACGTGCATTTTATGTCCCATAATTTGTGGATTGATTTTCATGGTACGTAAAAATGTCCATTTTTTTGCGCCGAAGCCAATTTCTTCCTGTAATTCTCGATTGGCACTTTGTTCGGGCGTTTCTCCCATATCCATTCCACCTTTTACAAAGCCTAACTCATATTGTTCTGTTCCTACCGCGTATTCACGAACAAGAAGTAAATCTTCACCATCAATCGCAATCACCATAACGGAATCTCGATTGAAAGGGCGAAAACGTTCATAAGTGCGGTCAATTCCATTGGAGAATTTGAGTTCGACAGCTTGAATTTCAAATAAACGGGATTTTGCCACGGTGGAAAGGGAGAGGATGTGTGGAAGTTGTTTTTTCATGATATTAGCCCTATTATCTTGTCATTGGCTCATCATACGCAAAGTGAGAGAAATAGGAAGAGTTATGGCTGAAAATAACGAAGTACGATTAGATAAATGGCTCTGGGCGGCGCGTTTTTATAAAACCCGTAGCATTGCGAAAGCGATGATTGAAGGGGGCAAAGTCCATTACAACGGTCAGCGTGCCAAAGTAAGTAAAAATGTAGAAATCGGGGCGATGATTAAACTTCGCCAAGGCAGCGATGAAAAAGAAATTGAAGTGATTGCTTTGAGCGATCAACGTCGTGGTGCACCTGAGGCTCAACTACTTTACCAAGAAACAGCACAGAGTGTGAAAAAACGGGAAGAAATGGCGTGGGCAAGAAAAAATAATGCCCTTTCGATGCCACATCCTGATCGTCGTCCAAATAAAAAAGAACGTCGAGATTTATTAAAATTTAAACATCAAGATGAGTTTTAGAAAACAAAAGTGCGGTTAATTTTGACCGCACTTTGTGTATTAATGGTTTTTGTGGCTTGTACTGTAGAGAATTTTGTCGGTATAAGCCATGGCAATCGCTGAAATCAAGAAAGAAAAATGAATAATCACTTCCCACATAATCGTTTTTTCAGGAATTTTTGAGGCATTCACAAAGGTTTGCAATAAGTGAATAGACGAAATGCTGATAATTGACATAGAAAGTTTAACTTTCAGCACGGTCGCATTCACATGGCTCATCCATTCAGGTTGATCCGGATGATTTTTCGTGCGTAGTTTTGAGACGAAAATCTCATAACCGCCTAATGTCACCATCACCAATAAGTTTGCAATCATCACTACATCAATGAGATTGAGTACGGCGAGCATAATGGTGTCTGCATCCATTTCATTAACATTGGTGATGAGATACCACAAGTTTTTCATAAACTTGTAGGCATAGATGCCTTGCACGACAATTAAACCTAAGTAAATAGGCACTTGTAACCAACGGCTTGCAAAAATTGTTTTGCTTAGAAAACTGGTTTGTTCGTTATATTTTGCACATGGATCCGTGATTTCTTTTTGTTCTGTCGCCATAAAATTCCCCACAAATAAAAAATTTAAATAAAAAAGCGGCAAGAAAATAGCCGCTTTTAAAGAAAAATTCAACAGGTATGCTTTATTTTACCCCGTTCTCGGTAGTGATAAGGGATAGGCGCGTTAAGTCCACGTCATTATTGAGTAATTCAACGTTTGGCATGCTCTTGTTAGCTTTCGCTGACAAGTCTTTAAAGCGTTCCACTTTCCCCACTAAACCTTGTTGCCCCACAAGGGCGGTGACGGTGCTGTTGTATTGATTGCTCACAGTGGAAAGGGTATTCCCCAGTTTGTTTAAACGTTCTGCCACCAGGCAAATCTGGTTGTAAATTTCCCCCGCTTTTTCTGCGATTTCTTTCGCTTCGGCGTTGCCTCGTTCGATACGCCATAAATTCGCCACAGTACGCAAAATTGGCATAAGGGTCGTGTGCGAAACCATAATCACATTTTTCTCATAGCCATAATTAAACAGACTTGGGTCTAATTTTAAGGCTTCAATATAAGCGGGTTCCACAGCGATGAACATCAAGACAAAATTAGGGCTGCGCATGCCAATCAAATTGCTGTAATCCTTGCGGTGCAAGTCATCAATGTGATTTTTCAGGGCTTTAATATGCTCCCTTAGTAAACGCTCACGTTCAAATTCATCCTCAGAATTGACCGCACTTTCGTAAGCATTCAATGACATTTTGCTATCGATGATAATATTTTTCTCATCAGGTAAATTGAGCACAAAATCAGGATAGTTTCGACCGCCTTGTTCATCTTTAAAATGGGCCTGCGCACTGTAATGCACGTTTTCAATCAAACCTGCCAACTGAAGTGCGCGCTCAAGTTGTACTTCTCCCCAGTTGCCTAGGGTTTTCTTTTCACCTTTTAACGCCGAGGTTAAATTATTGGCCTCTTGCGACATATTTAAGCCAATTTCCAACACCTTTTTGATTTCCGCTTCTAAGCCCGCATTGCCTTTTACGGATTCTGAATGGATTTCATTCACTCGTTTTTGAAAGCCTTCGATTTGCTCTCGGAAAGGCTTCAATAAGGTTTCCAATGCGGTTTGATTGGTTTGATTAAAGGATTGGCTTTTTTCTTCCAAAATACGGTTGGCCAGATTTTGGAACTCTACGCCAAGCTGTTGTTTGGATTGTTCAATATGCTGTTGCTGTTCGGCAAAATGTTTTTCTTTTTCGGAAAGGGTGGTTTTCAACTCCGTTAATTCTTGTGAAAGTGCGGTCAATTTTTCCTGCGTTTTTTGCTGCTCTTGCTCTTTTCGTAGCACATTTTCTTGCGCTTGTTGTAATTGACCTTGCAAACTGTCGGCTTGTGCTGACGCTATCCCAAATCGTTCTTTTAATGCGGTGATTTGCCCGCCAATTTGATCGTGGCGGAGCTGTTCCTCATCCAATTCTTTTTTTAAATATTGGATTTTTTCATCACGTTCATTAAGACGAGTTTGTAAGCCTTCCGCATGAGTTTGCGCTTTAACGGCTTGTTGTTCTAATTGATTTTTGACTGCGCTTAAAGCATCAAAACGCTCTGCTAATTGGTTGTAATCACCGATGGTTTTATTGAGATCTTGTTGTAATTCTTGCGTATCTCGTTTGCTGCGGCTTAATAGAAAAAGCATCACAATGCTAATAAAAACCAGCACGGCAATGATGATTAAATATTGATTAGGCGTGAGTTCTGACATAAATAGGCTCCTGAAAACAGAAAAATTTTAGCATATTCCCAGAAACTTTTTAAAAATTAAGATGGTTAATTAGATAAGAAAAGTGCGGTCAAAATAACCGCACTTTTTAGGAAGATTAGTAATTTGAGTTAATCAATACTTCTTCACCGTAGCCACCAAGGGTTGGCATTGGTTGGTAAGTAGAGTTTGCTGCACGCATTAAACGAATACCACGAACACCTGCTTCTTTTGCTGCGAGTATATCGTCATCGCTGTCTCCATAGTGAATACTCACTTTGTGGTCAATAATACCCGGTGTTTTGTTATATTTAGTTGGAAGTTTGCGACCGCCCATGAATTCTACAGGGTGCATATCTTTAATATTAAAGGCTTTTTGTAGCACAGGTGTCACACCATCTTTATCGCCCGCTGTACGACCTGTGATGAAATAAATTTGGTCACCACGTGCTTGGTGCATATTAATTAAATCTACCGCAATTTGTTTTGGAATAGAATATTGGTCACAACCCGCATTTACTTCATTCCAGAAATCTTGATTTTTTAAGTAATCATTTTTACCTGGGGAGTATTTTTCTTGGCCGTGATAGAAACAAGGACTACTGAAAAGTACAGTATCGTCAATGTCGAAGCTCACATTAATGGGTGCTTTGCCTTCCAATTCTTTTTTCAATTGTTCAACAGAGATCCAGTGAATCGGTTTTTGCTCTGTCATTTCACGAGCATTCGTCCCTTGTTCAGTGTAAGGTTCTTTGTTTGATGCAAAAGTAGAGACTGCGCTTGCCGCTAAAATTGCAATGGCAGAAAGTTTAAGTAAATTTTTCATGTTTTCCTCATTAAGTAGTTTGTTTTACTTGTAACAAATCATATTCCTTTAAAATAAAGATGTGAAATAATAGCAATCGTTTGCCATTTAGAAAAGTGATCTTTGCCACATTTTTTTGAGATGGTTGTTTAATAAAACATCAAAGAAAAATTTCCCCTTGAATTTGGTGGAATCGATCGCCATATAACGAGTAACTTTTCTTAAAAGAAGGATAAAAAGAATGACAACAATTGTAAGCGTACGTCGTAATGGCCAAGTGGTTGTTGGGGGCGATGGACAGGTTTCATTAGGCAACACCGTCATGAAAGGGAATGCCCGTAAAGTACGCCGTTTATATAATGGCAAAGTTTTAGCCGGTTTCGCAGGTGGTACAGCCGATGCGTTCACCTTATTTGAATTATTTGAGCGTAAATTAGAAATGCATCAAGGACATTTGTTAAAAGCTGCGGTGGAATTAGCCAAAGATTGGCGAACCGATCGTGCGTTGCGTAAGTTAGAAGCGATGCTGATTGTGGCGGATGAAAAAGAAAGTTTAATCATTACCGGTATTGGTGATGTGGTGCAACCAGAAGCCGATCAGATTTTAGCCATTGGTTCTGGCGGTAATTATGCATTATCGGCAGCCCGTGCGTTGGTGGAAAATACCGATTTATCAGCCCGTGAAATTGTGGAAAAATCTTTAAAAATTGCCGGTGATATTTGCGTGTTTACCAATACAAATTTCACTATCGAAGAATTACCGAATAAATAAGGAAAAATTATGTCTGAAATGACCCCTCGTGAAATTGTTTCCGAATTAGATCAACATATTATCGGCCAAAAAGAGGCGAAAAGAGCGGTTGCGATCGCGTTGCGTAACCGTTGGAGAAGAATGCAGTTGCAAGAGCCACTTCGCCATGAAGTGACCCCTAAAAATATTTTAATGATTGGTCCAACGGGGGTGGGGAAAACCGAGATTGCGCGTCGTCTTGCAAAATTAGCTAATGCACCATTCATTAAAGTGGAAGCGACCAAGTTCACCGAAGTGGGCTATGTGGGGAAAGAAGTGGATTCCATTATCCGTGATTTAACGGACAGTGCGATGAAATTGGTTCGCCAACAAGAAATTGCAAAAAATCGAGCGAAAGCAGAAGATGCGGCGGAAGATCGTATTTTAGATGCATTATTGCCCCCACCGAAAAATCAATGGGGTGAAGTCGAAAACCACGACACCAACAGCAGCACTCGCCAAGCGTTCCGTAAAAAATTACGTGAAGGACAATTAGACGATAAAGAAATCGAAATTGATGTGTCTGCAGGCGTTTCAATGGGTGTGGAAATCATGGCACCTCCAGGCATGGAAGAAATGACCAATCAGTTGCAATCCATGTTCCAAAGCCTGGGTTCGGATAAAACCAAAAAACGCAAAATGAAAATTAAGGATGCATTAAAAACCTTAATTGACGATGAAGCGGCCAAATTGATTAATCCGGAAGAATTGAAACAAAAAGCCATCGATGCCGTTGAGCAAAACGGTATCGTGTTTATTGATGAGATCGACAAGATCTGTAAAAAAGGTGAATACAGTGGCGCAGATGTTTCTCGTGAAGGTGTGCAACGTGACTTATTGCCATTAGTGGAAGGTTCAACAGTTAATACGAAACACGGGATGGTGAAAACCGATCATATTCTCTTTATTGCATCAGGTGCATTCCAAGTGGCGCGTCCATCGGATTTAATCCCAGAATTGCAAGGTCGTTTACCGATTCGTGTCGAATTGTCTGCATTAACGGCAGAGGATTTTGAGCGTATTCTAACTGAGCCAAATGCCTCTTTAACAGAACAATATAAAGCGCTTATGGCGACAGAAGGCGTGAGCATTGAATTTACACAAGATGCCATTAAGAAAATTGCTGAAGCTGCTTTCCGTGTGAATGAGAAAACAGAGAATATCGGTGCAAGACGTTTACATACCGTTATGGAGCGTTTAATGGATAAAATCTCATTTGATGCGAGCGATATGAACGGACAAACCGTGAATATTGATGCGGCCTATGTGATTGAGGCATTAGGCGAAGTGATCGAGAATGAAGATTTAAGTCGATTCATTCTGTAATGAAAGTTTAGATAAAGAAAAAGTGCGGTTAAAAATAACCGCACTTTTTTTATCTCTTAAATGAAGATTAGTGACCGCCACAACCACAGCCGCCATGACCGTGTCCGTGATCATGATCGTGTTTATGACCACCGCCACAGCAACCGCCGTGTCCATGATCGTGATCATGGTGGTGATGACCGTGACTGCCGCAACCACAACTGTGACCATCTTCGTCATCATGATGGTGGTGATCATGTGCGCCATGTACGTGACCGTGAGCAATTTCTTCTAATGTTGCTTCACGAGTACCAACAACTTCCACAGTGAAGTGTAATTCTTGACCCGCTAACATGTGGTTACCATCAACTACCACTTCATCGCCATCCACTTCTGTGATCACAACAGGAACTGGACCAATATCTGTGTCAGCTAAGAAACGCATACCAACAACGACTTCATCTACGCCTTGGAATACATCTTTTGGTACACGTTGAACCATGTTTTCATTGTATTCGCCGTAGCCTTCTTCAGGTTGAACACGCACTTCAAATTTGTCGCCAACTTCTTTACCTTCTAAGGCATTTTCAAGACCAATGATTAAGTTATTGTGGCCTTGTAAATATTCTAATGGTTGATTTGCTGGTGCTTCATCAACTAATACACCGTCTTGAGTACGTACTTGGTAAGCGATACTCACAACCGTATTTTTTGCTACTTTCATATTGTTTTCCTTATTAAAAAAATCGTCATTCATTGTATAGAAAATTATTCTTTAAGCAATGCAATTCGCGCATTCACACTGACTTTAATTTTCTCTTTGCCACTTTGAGTGTAAGTTTCATCTTTTTCATCTGAGTAAGAGAAACTTTTTGCCATCATTGCCCCTGCAGCATAAGGGCGGAAATCATTCGCGGAATCATTGGCAGAAGACACGTCAAGGCTTTGGGTGTGATAACCTTTCATCTGCAAAGATTCTTGAATTAATAGGGCTTTATCTTTAACTTTTGCTAAAGCCTCTTTGGTTAATTCATTTTCTAAGCTACTCAATTTTTCACGTGAAACGGAGGCACTTACGCCATCAATCGCTAAGACACCATCTAATTCATGCACTAAGGTTGATAACGCTTGAGAGTCTTTACTTTCTAAGGTTAATTCCGCACGGGCAGTCCAACCTTGTTGTTTGCCTTTATCATTATAGCGAATCCAGGTATTACGAGAATTATCTTTAATTTCAACCGCACTTTGTGCTTTTGCCAACTCAATGGCTTTATTCATTTTTTCTGCCATAGTTTTATTGAGTGCAGATAAATCATTGCCTTCCGCTTGGTAAAAAAGGGAGACTTGCAATAAATCACGTTCTACCTCTCTTTCAGCTTCAACACTAAAGCTGACATCAGTTGGCTGATGAGGTACGGGTTCTGCAGCAAAAGAAGTGATAGGCAAGGCAAGTAATGCCAAAGAAAGTGCGTTGAGTTTCATTTTTTTCATTCCTATTTGGGTAAGATAAAAATTAAGGGCGGTTTAACACGCCCTTGTTATTATTAATGTAAACGTTCGTTGTCGTCTTCGACATCTTCATCGTCAAAAAATTCGCCGTCATCGCCGTATTCATCGTCCTCTGCATTCGGATCTTCAAAATACGTGCCCCAGCCATCATAAATGCCTTTGTATTTTTCGACTAATGGTAAAATTTCTTTTTGTTGTGCATCGATAATTTCGGGCTTTAATTCTACTTCACTGATGATGTCAAAACAGAAAATGACCTTGCCATTTTCATCTTCGAATTCTTCTGCTTCTGACACTTCATAGCCCGCTTTGAAAGCATCCACGGCAATTTTTTCTAAGGTATCAAAATCATAATGAGCGATGTGATGTTCGATAATATAAAGGGCATCCGGATCGCTGCCATCATTTAATAAGTCCGTAATGATTTCACGGGTTTCTTCTTGAAGTTCGTTAAAGTTCGTCATAAGGCATTCCTTTTGTCAGAAAAAGTGCGGTCATTGTAGGGGATAAAGATGAAAATGTCGCTAAAAATTTATGCTCATTTCAGTTTGCCTTGAGGGGGCGGAAAGGTTAAAATTCTGCGCGAATAAATTGTGCTTAACATGCCCAGCTGATCACGCTATTTATTGCAGCGAAAAAAGTTGGGCTTTCTTATTTTAGAACGAAAAAAATGGTCAAACATCTCCCTTATTTCACCTTAAAAACACAGCCAAAAACAACCGCACTTTTAAAGCAAGAATTTGCTGATTTTATCGTTAAAGAAGATCTTGGCTATGAAATGTCAGGCGAAGGCGAATTTGTCGCGGTAAAAATCCGTAAAACGGATTGCAATACATTGTTTGTGGGTGAAAAACTTGCCAAGTTTGCGGGTATTTCTGATCGAAATATGGGGTATGCCGGTTTAAAAGATCGTCATGGTATTACAGAACAATGGTTCTGTTTACAAATGCCAGGTAAAGAAACGCCTGATTTTAGCCAATTTCAATTGGAAGGTGTCGAGATTTTAGACGTCACTCGCCATAATCGTAAAATTCGTACAGGCAGTCTTCAGGGGAATGCTTTTGAGATTTTATTGCGTGGTGCAAAAGAAAGTGACGAGTTAAATGAACGCTTAAATTTTGTGGCGAAATATGGTTTTCCTAACTACTTCACTGAACAACGTTTTGGACGCGATGGCCATAATCTGACTCAAGCGATTCGTTGGGCGAAAGGGGAGATTAAGGTCAAAGATCGTAAAAAACGCAGTTTTTATCTTTCCGCCGCTCGCAGCGAAATTTTTAATTTAGTTGTAGCAGAACGAATTGAACAAAATGTGGCAGATCAGGTTCTAAGAGACGATATTGTGCAATTAAACGGATCGCACAGTTGGTTTAAAGC
>JABZOY010000037.1:13638-15048 GCA_015255025.1 Haemophilus sp. | reverse complement strand
GTCCAATAATACCCATGGCCAATTTCAAGCCTAATAATGTGTAGCCATCCATTATTTATCCTCCTTATCAATCACAGTAACATTCGGGTTTACTAAGTTAATTGGGGATAAGGTATACGCTGAAAAATCATTATTAAAATGGACTTCGAAATACTGATCCCGAATATTTAAAATCATGCCGTTCGTTAATGTACGGCTATTGGTACGAATATCTTCTTTCTGCAAATTTTGACTGTCTTTCACCGAATTTAAAAATGTCACCACGCGAGAGGTATCAGCTGTATAGACTTCACTTCGCTCATATTGGTTATATTGCACACCGAGCAAGAAAATGATTAATAAAAGGAAAATAATACTGAGATCACGATATTTGGTTTGTAACCGATGACGCAAATATAAGCTTGTTACCACAAGCAATGCACCTAGCGAGACAAAAATGGCGATATATTTAAGATAACCTTGAAAAGACATCGCATTTTCTAAAAAAGCAAAAGAGAAAAAAGACATTTTGCATTCCCAATTTTAAAAAGAAAAACAGGTTGCTACTGTAGCACAAGGAAAACTGGCTCGCCATTTTTATCACAGAAATTAAATTCGTTTTTCCGAAAAATCCCTTTTATAATGACCGCACTTTTAGAATAAGAAAGAGAAAAATATGAAAGTAATTCAGCCTGAAGATCAGGGATATTGGCTGTTCATCAAAGGTTCAACACTTTATTGGCAGGAAAATGATCTGCCTTTTGGATCAGCAAAGGAACTCGGCCTCATAACGCAAAAAGCAATGTTGCTCGGGAAATGGAAATCACAACCTTTACGGCTTGTAGCAGAAAATGATCAAGATGAACGAGAATACCTTTCCTTACGGAGTTTGTTATCCTTACCGACTGAAGATTTTCATTTGTTAAGCCGAGGCGTGGAAATCAATCATTTTTTGAAAACCCACCAATTCTGCGGAAAGTGCGGTCAAAAAGCGGAACAAACTCACGATGAGCTTGCGGTTCAATGTACAAGTTGTGGCTATCGCACTTATCCGGTTATTTGTCCTTCCATTATCGTCGCCGTTCGTCGTGGTACAGAGATTTTATTAGCCAACCATAAACGCCATTACACGCCAGGCAAAGCGGGGATGTACACCACGCTGGCCGGTTTTGTAGAAGTGGGCGAAACCTTTGAAGATGCGGTTCGCCGCGAAGTCTTTGAAGAAACCGGTATTCGCATTAAAAATATTCGCTATTTCGGTAGCCAACCTTGGGCGTTCCCAAATTCACAAATGGTGGGCTTTTTAGCTGATTACGACAGTGGAGAAATTCAACTGCAAGAAACAGAACTGCATGATGCACAATGGTTTTCTAGTACTGCCCCCTTGCCAGAATTACCGCCAACAGGTACTATCGCACTCAAATTAATTAA
>JABZOY010000037.1:0-13628 GCA_015255025.1 Haemophilus sp. | reverse complement strand
GTGCAGAAGCAGGCGATTTTATGTCTCTTTGCCGCAATGCGGATTTAGCTTGTGAAGTTACCTTACAGCCACTTCGTCGCTATGCTTTAGATGCGGCTATTTTGTTCTCAGATATTCTGACCATTCCTGATGCGATGGGCTTAGGCTTAAGTTTTGGTGCAGGTGAAGGCCCCAAATTTGCTCATCCAATTGAAAATAAAAGTGCGGTCGAAAATTTACCGATTCCTGACCCAGAAGGCGAACTTCAATATGTCATGAATGCGGTGCGCACTATTCGTCGCGAACTAAAAGGCGAAGTGCCACTGATTGGTTTCTCTGGTAGCCCGTGGACACTGGCAACTTATATGGTTGAAGGTGGTAGCAGCAAAACCTTCAATAAAATCAAAAAAATGATGTATGCCGACCCGCAAACTTTGCATCTTTTATTAGATAAAGTGGCGGATTCCGTGATTTTATACTTAAACGCTCAAATCAAAGCAGGTGCACAAGCCGTCATGGTATTTGATACTTGGGGCGGCGTGTTAGGTCATCGTGAATATTTAGACTTCTCTCTGCAATATATGCACAAAATCGTCGATGGTTTAATTCGTGAACACGATGGTCGTAAAGTGCCGGTGACTTTATTTACTAAAGGCGGCGGGTTATGGTTAGAAGCCATGGCGAATACGGGCTGTGATGCGCTAGGACTAGACTGGACCGTTAATTTGGCTGATGCAAAAGCACGCGTAGGCCATAAAGTGGCACTACAAGGCAATATGGATCCAAGTGTGTTATATGCACCTGCAGAGCGTATTGAGCAAGAAGTGCGGTCAATCTTAGCCGATTTTGGTCAAGGCAGCGGACATGTATTTAACTTAGGCCATGGAATCCATCAAGATGTGCCGGAAAGTGCGCCAAAAATCTTCGTAGATACCATTCATGAGTTCTCTAAAGCCTATCATAAATAAGCGAGAAGAAAATGCGAAATCCGATTCACAAGCGACTCGAAAATCTCGAAAGCTGGCAACATCTAACCTTTATGGCTTGCTTATGCGAGCGTATGGCACCTAACTTTGCCCTATTCTGCCAAATGACGGAACAAAAGCCTGCAGACAAAACCTATCACAACATTTTAAACTTAGTGTGGGAGTTTCTAACGGTTAAAGAGGCAAAGATTAATTTCGAGAACCAATTAGAGAAACTTGAAGAAATTATTCCTGATGTGAATGATTACGACTTCTTTGGTGTGGTACCTGCTCTCGATGCTTGTGAAGCGTTAGGTGAATTATTGCATGCGATTATCGCGGGCGAGACACTTGAAAAAGCAATTCAAATCAGCCAAATTTCATTAGGCACGGTTTGTTCTTTGTTAGAAACACAAGAAGATCGAGATCTTTCTGAAACTGAACTGAAAAGCCGTGAAGAAATTGAAGAAGAATTAGACCTTCAATGGCAAATCTATCGCTTACTCAAAGACTGTGAAAAACGCGATATAGACTTGATTTTATCCCTCCGAAACGAGATCAAACAGGAGGGAATCTCCAATATTGGTATAAAAATTGAGCAATAACGTGAGATTTGTCACAATTTTTGCAAATCGGGCTTTTATTTCCCCCCAAGTTCGATTAGACTTGCCCAAGCCGTAGCAGTTAAAAGCTACGCTTATTTGAATAGAGTCAAATTTTAATTTAACAGAAGGTACAAATTTATGAACAAAACAGATTTAATCGATGCAATTGCAAGTGCAGCTGAATTAAACAAAAAACAAGCTAAAGCTGCATTAGAAGCGACTTTAGCAGCTATCACTGGTAGCCTTAAAAAAGGTGAACCTGTTCAATTAATCGGTTTCGGTACATTCAAAGTAAACAAACGTGCTGCACGTACTGGCCGTAACCCACAAACTGGTGCAGAAATCAAAATCGCAGCATCTAAAGTTCCAGCATTCGTATCTGGTAAAGCATTAAAAGACGCAATCAAATAATTAGTCTTAAAACGAATTTTAATTGAACCCTGCTTTGTCAGGGTTTTTTGTTGCCTAAATTTTAACTTTACAATCATTATTTTGTCGATATAATTCCGAACCGAAACTTATTACGGGATATAAATAATGAAACGAAACATTCAACACCGAAATACCCAACAACGCAGACATGCCATCATGCAACTTCTGCAAGAACAAGGTGAAGTCAGTGTAGAACAGCTAGTACAGTTATTTGACACCTCTGAAGTGACGATTCGAAAAGATCTCACTGCATTAGAAAGTAATGGTTTCCTTCTTCGTAAATACGGTGGTGCCATTTTAATGCCACAAGAAATCATCGAAGAAGAACAAGATGATGAACTTTCGCAACGAAAGTTAGTCATAGCAAAGGCAGCTGCAGAACGTATTCGTGATCACAATCGCATTATTGTGGATAGTGGCAGCACAACCGCCGCCTTGATTAAACAACTTAATCGCAAGCAAGGCTTGGTTGTGATGACGAATTCGCTTTCGGTGGCCACCGCATTACGTTCACTCGAAAATGAACCGACACTCTTAATGACGGGAGGCACTTGGGACACGCGTTCTGAATCCTTCCAAGGCAATATTGCCGAACAAGTGCTACGTTCTTATGACTTTGACCAATTATTTATTGGTGCCGATGGCATTGATTTAGAACGTGGTACAACAACATTTAATGAGTTGGTTCGCTTAAGCCAAGTGATGGCTGAAGTATCTCGTGAAGTGATTGTAATGGTGGAATCACAAAAAATTGGCAGAAAAATGCCAAATGTGGAATTAACCTGGCAGCAAATTGATGTGCTGATTACCGATAACAAACTATCTCAGGCCGACAAAGAAGCCATAATGGCGCAAGGCGTAGAAGTAATTTGTGTAGATGTGGCATAAAGTTCGGTCAGAAAAATAAGACTTTTAATTTTAGTAAATAAGGAAAAACTATGTGTGGTATTGTTGGTGCGGTAGCACAACGTGATGTAGCAGAAATTTTAATTAATGGTTTACACCGCTTAGAGTATCGTGGTTATGACTCTGCGGGTGTGGCTGTCGTAGATCCAAACCATGAATTACACCGCGTGCGCTGCTTGGGTAAAGTAAAAGCCCTTGATGAAGCGGTTGCAGTAAAACCATTAATTGGTGGTACAGGGATTGCGCACACGCGTTGGGCAACTCATGGTGAACCTTCTGAAGCCAATGCTCACCCACATACTTCGGGTAACTTTGCTGTCGTCCATAATGGCATCATCGAAAATCACGAAGAATTACGTGAATTGCTTAAATCTCGTGGTTATGTGTTTAATTCTCAAACTGATACCGAAGTAATCGCTCACCTTGTTGAATGGGAAATGCGTACAGCCGCTACTCTGCTTGAAGCCGTACAAAAAACCGTAAAACAACTTACTGGTGCATACGGTATGGTGGTATTAGATCGCGAACATCCAGAACATTTAGTGGCAGCGCGTTCAGGTAGCCCATTAGTAATTGGTTTAGGGATTGGTGAAAACTTCCTGGCATCTGACCAACTTGCGCTCTTAAGCGTAACTCGTCGTTTCATCTATTTAGAGGAAGGCGATATCGCAGAAATCACACGTCGTACCGTGGATATTTACGATGCTAATGGTCAAAAGGTAGAACGTGAAGTGCACGAGTCTAACCTTGAAAATGACGCTGCAGAAAAAGGCAAATTCCGCCATTTCATGCAAAAAGAAATCTATGAGCAACCAAATGCATTAATCAACACAATGGAAGGACGTATCCTTCACAACAACGTGATTGTGGATGCTATTGGTAATGGCGCAGCTGAAATTTTAGAAAAAGTTGAACACATTCAAATCGTGGCTTGTGGTACTTCTTATAATGCAGGGATGACTGCTCGTTACTGGTTTGAAGCACTTGCTGGCGTGAGCTGTGATGTCGAAATCGCATCTGAATTCCGCTATCGCAAATTTGTCACTCGTCCAAATAGCTTGTTAGTGACTATCTCTCAATCAGGTGAAACAGCGGATACCCTTGCAGCACTTCGTCTTGCAAAAGAAAAAGGTTACATGGCAGCCTTAACGATCTGTAACGTATCAAGTTCATCTTTAGTGCGTGAATCCGATCTTGCCTTCATGACTCGTGCAGGCGTTGAAGTCGGTGTGGCATCAACTAAAGCGTTTACCACTCAGTTGGCCGCATTATTAATGTTAGTCACTGCAATTGGTAAAGTAAAAGGCAATATCTCAAATGAACAAGAAGTGGAAATTGTAAAAGCGTTACAATCACTTCCGGCTGAAGTTGAAAAAGCCCTTGCGTTTGATAAAGACATCGAGGCATTAGCAGAAGACTTCGCAGAGAAAAATCATGCTCTTTTCTTAGGTCGTGGTGAGTTCTACCCTATCGCGGTGGAAGCTTCATTGAAGTTAAAAGAAATTTCTTATATCCACGCAGAAGCTTATGCAGCAGGTGAATTAAAACACGGTCCACTCGCTTTAATTGATGCGGACATGCCGGTTATCGTAGTTGCGCCAAACAATGAATTACTTGAAAAAGTAAAATCAAACATTGAAGAAGTGCGTGCGCGTGGTGGTCAACTTTATGTGTTCGCCGATAAAGAAGCGGGCTTCACACCAAGCGAAGGCATGAAAATCATCACCATGCCAAAAGTGAATGAAATTATTGCACCAATTTTCTACACCGTTCCAATGCAATTATTGTCATACCACGTGGCATTAATTAAAGGAACCGACGTGGATCAACCTCGTAACTTAGCAAAATCGGTAACCGTAGAATAAAGTGCGGTTGAAAATTAGTACGTTTTAATACAAAAAAGCACAGGTTTAATCCTGTGCTTTTTGTTTAAATAAACCGATAACCGTTTTCTGTTACTTCCAGAATTGAGGCATAATCCTTTCGCCAATCGCCTAACACAATTCGCGTGTATCCTTTTTCCTGATGGATGGCTTCTCGATGCGTATGACCATGAATTAATCGATTTACGCCAAATTCTTTTACGGTTTGTGCCGTAAACGCTAAATTCACATCCATGATTTCCGTCGATTTTAATTGTTTATCTTGTCGGCTTTTCGCGCGAATTTTCTCTGCAATTTTTAACCGCACTTTTAATGGCAAACATAAAAACAGCCTTTGTCGCCAATTTTGATGCACTTTTCGGCGAAATTGCTGATATTTCACATCATCAATACATAAGGTATCACCATGACAAATTAAAGTTTTCACACCATAAAGATCAACACAATGATAGTCAGGCAATAACGTTAAACCACAATCTTGTGCAAATTTTTTCCCTACCAGAAAATCTCGATTACCATGAATGAAATAACAAGCTATGCCCTTTTCTGTCAGGTTTTTGATCTGCTGTTTGACTTGTGAGATTAAAGGTGAAGTTTCATCGTCACCAATCCAAAAATCAAAAAGATCCCCCAAAATATAAACTGGTTGCGCTTCTTGCGCTTTGTTTTGCATAAAATCGTTAAAAAGTGCGGTTAATTCTGGATGGGTTTCGCTCAAATGAAGATCTGCAATAAAATAAATGGGTTTCATAACTATTCCGTCATTTTTTTCATTAGATTAGCACACATTTTTGTGTAATTTGCTATACTTTCCAAAAATTTTAATTAGGTATTTTCTATGTTAAAAATCGCCAGAATTCTCATCGTTGCACTTTGTTGTATTTTAATTTGTGTGCTCGGTACGATCTATTCCTTTATTCGTTTCAAAAACCCAAGCAATGTGGGCGTTATGGCTCGCTGGTTTGGCCGCTTATACCCTTTATTTGGCTTAGAAGTAGAACACCGTTTTCCACAAAATAAAGAGAATATGCCGCGTTGTATTTATATCGGTAACCACCAAAATAATTTCGATATGGTGACCATCTCTTACATGGTATTACCTCGCACGGTGAGTGTAGGTAAAAAAAGCCTGATTTGGATTCCTTTTTTCGGCATTTTGTATTGGGTGACAGGCAATATTTTCTTAGATCGTGAAAATCGTTCTAAAGCACACAGCACGATGACAGAACTTGCTCGTCGTATCAATAAAGACAACCTGTCAATTTGGATGTTCCCTGAAGGGACACGTAGCCGTGGGCGCGGTTTGTTACCTTTCAAAACAGGGGCATTCCATGCAGCGATTGCAGCTGGTGTGCCAATCGTGCCTGTTGTGTGTTCCACTACTCATAACAAGATTGATTTGAATCGTTGGGATAACGGTAAGGTGATTTGTGAAATGATGGATCCGATTGATGTATCATCCTGCACAAAAGACAATGTGCGCGAACTCGCCACTTACTGCCACGATTTGATGGAAAAACGCATCGCTGAACTCGATGCGGAAATTGCACAAGGAAAATAATATGTTGCGTCTTTCTCGTCGCCAATTATTAAAAACTACCGCAATTTCAACCGCACTTGCCGCCACACCTCAATCGGTATTGGCAGCATCCCGTGAAAAATTAACCATTCCTCCGTTGATGGAAGCAAAACGTGGCCGCCCAATTATTCTTAATATGGAAGAAACCGGCTACAAATTAGATGGCTCCCATAGTGTCAGTGTGTGGGGTTTTAACGGCAATTATCTTGGCCCCACTATTCGCATCAAATCGGGTTCCTTTGCAAAACTCAATTATCACAACAATTTGCCACAAAGCATTGCCCTCTCCATTCAAGGACTGCAAGCCAGTGGCGAATTATTTGGTGGTGCTGCAAAAGTCCTAAAAAAAGGGGAATCTTGGGCACCGATTATCCCAATAGACCAACCTGCCTCGACTTGCTGGTATCGTTCAGCGACCTTGGCTAACTCGGCTTATCAAACCTATCGCGGCATCGTCGGGATGTGGTTAATTGAAGATGATCAAAGCTTAAAATCTCAGCTACCTCATAAATACGGCGTGGACGATATTCCATTAATCTTACAAGACATGGAATTTAACGGTGACGGATTACAATTATTTAAGCAAAATCAACCGCACTTTGTCGGTAATCGTCTTCTTGTGAATGGACAAGAAGCGCCTTATCTTGACGCCCCTCGCGGTTGGGTACGTTTACGCTTACTTAATGCCTCATTGGCAAGAGCCTATGATCTCCGTTTAGATAACGAACAAGACATGTTGCTTGTTGCGAGAGATTTAGGTTTTTTACCACAAGGTAAAGCGATTAATTCTCTTATTCTTGCACCAGGTGAACGTGCAGAAGTGTTAGTCAATTTAAGCGAAGGAGAAGGTGTATCGCTCATCTCTGGGGCTAAACGTGGTTTCTTCGACAAAATCAAAAATGTGTTCAGTTCAGGTAATGATTTTGCAGATAACACCGTTTTAGAACTTCGCCCACAAGGTGAAATCTCTGCATTCAGCAAAAAAATGAATGAGTCATTCAATACTGATGCCACGGCTATGCTCGAAAGTAAAATCGCCCAAGAACGCACCTTTGAATTGGATGTAACGAATGGCTTAATCAATAAACAACGCTTCGACCCGCGCCGTGTTGATGTTTCAGCTAAAGTCGGTACCGTCGAACGTTGGGTCATCAACAGCTCGCTACCAGTAGGTTTCACTATTCAAGGCGCTAAATTTGTGATTGAAAGCCAAGACGACGTCAACGTTGATGTGTCGGAACTGGCCTGGAAAGACACGGTTTGGGTGAAAAAGAAAGTACAAATTTTAGTAAAATTTGAACAACCTTCGTCAAATACTCATCCATTCTTATTTGGCTCATCCAATTTAATGCTGGCAGATATGGGATGCCTTGGTATAATGATCGTTCAATAAAATAATGATATAAAAAGGAATCTAACATGAAAAAAATCTCAACATTCGCTTTAATTGCGACCCTATTTTCAACAGCCACATTTGCTGCATCACCAGAATCAAAAGACGCAACTAAAGATACAGCAAATGAGCCTACTATTTACCTCTCTGTGTTTGATAGAACTCAGGAGCCATCACCAGATTTAAATAAAAAAGAAACCTCTCGTTCCAATAAAACCGAGAAAGTATGCTGGCTCGCAACAGGTCATTTTGGTAAAAAAGCAACGGTAAGTGAAACCTTTAAAGCTCAAGCTCAAAGTGAATTCGCCAGTTCGATTGAAAATGCGAAAGTGGTGTCTTCACCAAATAAAAAACTCCATACCATCACTTATACCAGACCAACATTAGAAAATGGTAAATACATGATGAACTGCTGGACATTCGACCGTAGAGATCCAATCGGCAAATATGTACTGACTGTCAAAATCGGTAAACACGAATTTGAAAAACAAGTTTTCTACGTGACTGAGTAAGAAAAATACTCAAAAAAACGACCGCACTTATTTATATGCGCGCTGTTTTAAGACTAAAAGAAAGACCGTCTGAAATTCAATTTTCAGGCGGTCTTTCTTTACTTTAGTCATCTCCAGTAAGATAATTAATGAAAACTATTATCAAAATATAGGTATTAGCCCTGATTCAATAAGGAGATAACCATGGTAATGAATAGACGTGATTTTTTAATAATGAGTGCGGCACTTACAGCAGCGGGTATGTCGCCTTCTCTCTTTGCGGCAACGAAAGAACAATTTACCATTTATGGTGCACCGGCGATGCCAAGTGTGACCATTGCGGTGGCAGCAGCACAAGGTAAATTAGCCAAACAAGCAGATGTGTCGTTAGAGATTTGGCGTTCACCTGATCAACTGCGTGCGGGTGTGGCAAGTGGGCAATTTAAAGTGATGATGAGCCCAAGTAATGTGGGCGTGAATTTACGTAATCAAGGGCAACAAGTTGGCATGGTGAATATTCTGACTAATGGCATTACGCAGTTGATGTGTAAAGGTACGCCTATCACTTCACCGCAAGAATTAATAGGTAAAAAAATCCTTGTGCCATTTAAAAACGATATGCCAGACATCGTATTACAAGCTTTACTGAAAAAACTAAATATTGATATTAATAAAGTAGAGATCACTTATGCCGCCACACCAACGGAAGCGATTGGCTTGTTCTTACTGAAAGATTTCCATGCGGCTATCTTGCCAGAACCGATGGCGAGCGCCGTTGTGCAGAAAGCTAAAATTGTCGGTACAGAGATTGTGCGTGGGTTTGATTTAGTGAAAGAATGGGGACAGGCATTTAACACTAAACCACTTATTCCAATGGCGGGCATTATTGCTAACGAAGAATACTTCTACGCACACAAGGCGGAGTTTGATCTACTTCACCAAGATTTAAGTGATGCGTTAAACTGGATTATGGCTAACCGCAAAAGTGCGGCTGAAATTGGCTCTAATTATCTGCCAGCACCAGAAGCCGCTATTGAAATGGGCTTAGACGGTGCGCGCTTAACGGTGACCAAAGCCAGTGAACTGAAAAATGAAATCATGCAATTCTATGAAACTTTGATGGAGTTCAATCCAAAACTCTTAGGTGGTAAATTGCCGGACGATAAATTCTTCTTGGCTTAATTTAAAACAGAATCACAACACATGATTAAAACTGACAAAATCCGTAAACCACAACCTGTGCTGTTGTACATCATCGACTATCTCTGGAGCGGCTTTGCCGGCTTGAGTGTAGCGATGATGGTGGTTGCCTTGTGGGCTTGGGGCAGTGCGGTATTTGGTGAATTTATGCTGCCTGCGCCCGCGGATGTTTTTCAAAAAGCCCTTGAGCTGCTCGAGCATTTCCAACAAAACGAAATCGGTATTTCATTATGGCGTTCTGTGGTCGGCATTACCATCGCCTTAGTCGCTGGCTTAGCCGCTGGGCTGATTGCGGGCAGCTTTAAAACCGCTATGGCATTGCTTAAACCCGTCATTACGATTTTGTTAGCCATGCCGCCAATTATTTGGGTCGTGATGGCATTATTTTGGTTTGGCTTTGGCAATCCTAGTGTGCTATTTACCATTATCGTATTAGTCGCCCCGCTGACCTTTGCCAGTGCAGCCATGGGGATGGCAAGTGTAAACAAACAACATGAAGAATTGTTTGATGCGTACAAACTCGGATTGTGGAAAAAAATCCGCTATTTGTACGTTCCCCATCTCACAGGCTATGTGATTTCCAGTATTGGCGTCGCAGTTGCGATGGGCGTAAAAGTGGTAATTATGGCAGAGCTTTTGGGTGCAAATGAAGGTGTAGGTGCGAAAATTGCCGATGCCAGAGCCATGTTAGATACGTCAACGGTCATGGCTTATGTGCTGTTGGTGATTGTGTTTGTTTCCCTCTTTGAATATTTGATTACCAAGCCATTGGAAATCCTGTTTATGCCGTGGAGAAGATAATGCTGAGTTTAAAAAATGTGCGTTTTGAAATTCTCCGTGATCCCATCGTGCGCGATTTCAGTATGGATTTACAACCAGGCGAAGTGAAAACTTTATTCGGTCCTAGTGGCTGTGGCAAAACTACGGTACTGCGTTTAATTTCAGGTTTAGAAACGCCAAAATCGGGCGAAATCAATAATACATTTCGTAAAACGGGCTTTCTGTTTCAAGAAAATCGTCTATTAGAAAATCTCACTGCCATGCAGAATATTGCTATTTTTATGGATAATCCTAATGAAAATGAAATCATTGCGCTGGCAGAAAAGATCGGGCTTTCTTCGGGTGATTTGAATAAATACCCGACCGAATTATCGGGCGGTATGGCAAAACGCGTGGCATTCTTGCGTCTATTACTATGCGGCTGTGATTTAGCCTTATTGGACGAACCTTTTGTCGGTTTGGATCGCGATTTACGTGATATTTTAGCCGCCATGTTAGTGGAAAAAATTGAGCAGCAAGGCATGGCTTGCATTTTAGTGACGCACGATCGTTTTGAAGCGGCTCGATTAAGCCGAGAGATTATGCAGCTTTCTCCAAAAGGGATGGATGTGCAAAATGTGATTACCTTGCCAACGCCATTATCCGAACGCAATTCAGCCTTTGAAGAAACCGTAGTCGCACGCGAATTTCAAGGAATCCATTATTATGAATAATTTCTTTACCCATCCGATGCGACCCTTCTTTGTTGGTGCAGCCATTCTTGCGATAGTTGGAGCCTTGAGCTTTTTCATCAGCCCCGATGATCTTATCCTACACCGCAAAATTTTCTTAGAATTTATGCTGCCAGCCGCATACGGCGGCTTTCTGACGGCTTCCATGCTTGAATGGACAAATTACAAAGGTAATTTAAAACCTATTGCGACGATTTTAGCGGTGCTCTTACTTGCGGGATTGGTGTTATTGCCATTTTCACCGCAAACTGCCTCGTTTTTAGTGGCAGCTTATTGGCTCGCGTTGTTACTCTTTTGTGCTTGGCTGTTTTGGTTGGATCGCAATACCGACAATTTTACTCTGCTGATGTTACTTGCCGCATTTACAGTTTGTCAGACGGCTTACGCCATGACTGATAGCCTGAAATTATTGCGGGCACAGGTACATTTGAATATGGCGGCTGTGATGTTTGTATCAATTCGGGTGAGCGTGTTATTAGGGGCAGAAGCACTGAAAGAAAGCACATTGAAAGATCCCGTATTTATCCCGAATGTCGTGTATAAAAATATCGCGATCACATTCTTGTTGCTTCATGCTGCTGCAGAATTATGGTTGCCTGCGCAAACTACCGCTTTTACTGCCTTTGCGGTTGGCTTTATCTTGCTTGCCAAGTTACGCGAATTACATCATCACGAACTGCTACGTAAACATTACATACGCACTTATTATTTCCTTCAATTGTTCGCCGCGATTGGCTATTTGTGGATTGGCATAAATAAATTAATTGATGAGCCTACCGCCGATCCATTACACATGGTGACACTCGGCGGCATTCTCGGCAGTATGATGATGATTTGGCTCACTGCGGGATTATGGCATAGTGGCTTTACGAAACTGGATTACCCAAAACTCTGTCGCCTTGCCGTACTTTGCCTTTTCACGGCAGCGCTTTCCCGAGCCTGTTTGATGTATGTGGATGAGCTGTTTTTTATCACGATTCCGGCTATTTTAATTGCCATTGTGTTTGTGCTGTATCTCGCAACCTTTGTGCCGATATTCCGAGACAATGCCTTTACGGATGATCCGGAATAATGACCAATCCGCACATCAACGTGCGGATTTTTGATATTTTTTAGACCGCACTTAATAGGCTTTTAATTGTGCCATGGCTTTACAATCTGCGGCTTGATGATCATCTTCGGTAATTAAACTCTGTAGGAAATGTTTAATTTCAGTCAGTTCGGCAATTTTTTCTTCGACTGAAACCAAATGTTTCGCCAATATGCTATCCACTTTGCAATGTTGAGATTGCTGCGTTTTCATCTCATTAAAAAATTTAATTTCGGCCAAACTAAAATCTAACGCTCGGCAGGTTTTAATAAATTTTAATTGCTTCAAACTGGCTTCATCATAATCTCGATAACCATTTGCCAGCCGTTTAGGCTCCGGCATTAACCCCATTTTTTCATAATACCGAATGGTTTCTAAATGAATACCGCTTTGTTTGCTGAGTTCATGAATCTTCATCTTGTTAAAATTAAGCCTTGACCTTGTAGTTACTACGGACTTTATACTTTATCTCAAGTTAATTAAAGACACAATGAGGAGCATTATGTCCAACCATCATTCCCATGAACACCATGACCATTCATCTCATGCACATATTCCACAAGATAAAAAAATCTTAGCGCTCAGTTTTGCCATCATTACGGGCTTTATGGTTGTCGAATTTGTTGGTGGCTACTGGTTTAACAGTTTGGCGCTCATGGCTGATGCGGGACACATGGCTAACGATAGCTTATCGTTATTTTTAGCCTTGTTAGCGTTGTTTCTATCCGCTCAAAAACAACGATATATTGCCTTACTTAATAGCGGCTCATTGATTGTCGTGGCATTGATGATTTTAGTTGAGGCGATTCAACGCTGGCAAAATCCCATCGAAATGATGGCATTACCAATGCTTGGCGTGGCATCTCTCGGATTATTGGTAAACCTTCTCGTGGCAAAGATCATGTTAAACAGCGATCATGATAATCTCAATATCAAAGCGGCGTATCTACATGTACTCACCGATTTATTCGGTTCCATTATTGCGATACTTTCGGGGCTAAGCGTTTATTTTCTGGGATGGTTATGGGTTGATCCGCTAGCAAGTATAATACTAAGTGTACTGGTATTAAAAAGTGGGATTGGCACATTCCGTTTGGCGCTTAAAAACATCTAAAAAATGAACCGCACTTTGTTTTGATATTTCCAAAGTGCGGTCAATTTTCAGCGATTATTTCAACTCGCCTCGTTCTACAATAATTCCGACATTATTTGCTTGAGCAACTGCTTTGGGTTTGCTTAATTTAAGACGTAACCATGAAATACCAAAACGTTGTTGTAATTGCTCTGCCACTTCATAAGCCACGCGCTCAATCAATAAAAATGGCTTAGCTTGAACATAATCTAAAATAAATTGGCTCACTTCAGCATAATTGAGACAGTATTGCACATCATCTGTTTCAGCAGCTTTTTGACAATCCCACGCCATTTCCAAATCAAAAACAAGCTTTTGTTTAATTTGCTGTTCCCAGTCATACACGCCAATTTGTGCGAAGACCACTAATTCTTCAATAAAAATTCGATCCATCTCTCATTCCTGTAAAAATATAGTGGGCTTATGCTATCAAGTTTGGTTAAAATAACGAACAAGTTTTTC
>JABZOY010000036.1:0-15100 GCA_015255025.1 Haemophilus sp. | reverse complement strand
AAAAAGCGACGAATTGCGCCTTTCGTCCAATAATCTTTGCCTGCAACAGGACGAGTTTGTTTTCTCACTTCATAAGGCAATGAAATCCAAAGTAAGATAAAATCTCCATGACTATTATGATTGGCAAAATAGACACGATGCCCTTCTGAAGATTGTTCTGCAATTGCGGGTTGAGGTCGAACGCCTGTAATAAAAGAAGCAAAACTACACAATAAAAAATCGATTAATCTCGCAAACATATTTGCTCCTATTATTCCGTCACTTCGGCTAAACCATTTTTTACTCGCTTAATACAAGTCACAATAAGCAAGATAATGACGATATTGGCTACCCACCAGAAAAATGAATGCAAGCTACCATTCACCCCATAGAGTAAACCGAGTACACCAAATACGAACGCACGATCACTTTTACCCATTGGGCCATCATAACGACGCGTTTTGCCTTGAACTTGCCCTAAAATGCCACATAACTCACTCAACGCGGCAAGCCAAATAATACTTGAGATTTGAATACCATCAAAAGGCGCGACAAAAGCAAAAGGAAGGTAAAGTGCTGCATCAGAGACGACATCAGTAATTTCATTAAGATACCCACCTAATCGACTTTTTTGATTAAATTCACGTGCTAGCATGCCATCAATGGCATTCAACGCCATACGCAAAAACAACCAAATAGGGATAAGGAAGAAAAGAGAAGAAAATGTCGGAAATAGTGCGAGAATCACACCGAGTAAAATAGAAAGTAAGCAGGCAATTAGCGTAACTTGATTTGCCGTTACGCCTTTTGCCGCTAATTGCCTAACTAAAGGCCGAAGTAAATTCTGAAATTTGGGTTTTAAGGCATAGATACTCATCTACCATCTCCTTGTTTTTATTAAAAAACATAAATATGTTTCTAATAATAGGACGGTATAGAGTATTACTCAAGTTTTTTATTCATCCATATAACCTAAACTTCTTAAGGCACGTTCATCATCCGCCCAACCGGACTTCACTTTTACCCAAAGTTCAAGGTGTACTTTATTATCAAATAAGCGTTCCATGTCAGCGCGCGCTTCCATACCAATGGTTTTAATTTTTTGCCCTTGAGCACCGATCACCATTTTCTTTTGGCCTTCGCGTTCAACTAAAATCAAGCCATTGATTTCATAAGTACCACGCTCATTTACTTTAAATTGTTCAATTTCAACCGTTACCGAATAAGGTAGCTCTTCCCCTGTGAAACGCATTAATTTTTCACGAATAATTTCTGACGCCATAAAACGCTGTGAACGATCCGTTACATAATCTTCAGGGAAGTGATGAACGCCTTTACGTAATGATTGGCGAACAATTTTCTCTAATTGATGGACATTATTACCACGTTGTGCAGAAATCGGCACAATGTGAGCAAAATTAAACTTACTGCCTAAATCTGTAATAAATGGCAATAAATCATCTTTATTCTTAATATTATCAACTTTGTTGATGGCGAGTACGACAGGTGCTTTCGCATTACGTAATTTGTTTAACACCATTTCATCATCGGCATTCCAATGTGTACCATCCACGACGAAAATAATGAGATCTACATCCCCGATTGCCGAGCTTGCTGCACGGTTCATTAAACGGTTAATCGCGCGTTTTTCTTCGATATGAAGCCCCGGCGTATCTACGTAAATTTCTTGGTAGATACCTTCCGTTTTAATTCCCACAATACGATGACGTGTAGTTTGCGCCTTGCGAGATGTAATCGAGATTTTTTGCCCCAAAATTTTATTTAACAGGGTAGATTTCCCTACATTTGGGCGACCTACTATAGCGATAAAGCCACAATAGGTCTCTTGTTCTTGATTTAATTCGGTCATTTAATTTCCAATGTTTTTAAGATTTGTTCTGCGGCCGCTTGTTCTGCTTTACGGCGGCTAGAACCTTTCGCAATAAAAGTGCGGTCAATATTGGGTACATTTTTTACTGTACATTCTACGGTGAAGGTTTGGCAATGGGCTTCGCCTTCAATTTTTATTACTTCATAGGTTGGTAAGGCAAAATGCTTACCTTGTAAATACTCTTGCAAGCGCGTTTTGGCATCTTTTTGGTTATCACCCGGTTTAATTTCGGCGAGTAAAGTTTTATACCAGCTACGCACAATATCTGCCGCTTTATCAAAGCTTGAATCTAATGCCATTGCGCCAATTACTGCTTCAACACAATCCGCCAAAATAGATTCACGACGAAAGCCACCACTTTTCAACTCGCCAGAACCTAAGGACATATAATCCCCAAGCTCAAAATTTCGTGCAATCATCGCCAGGGTTGGCTCACGAACTAATGTGGCACGCATTCTGCTAAGTTCACCTTCATTACAACGAGGGAATTGATGATAAAGCGCATCTGCGATGACATAATTGAGAATCGAATCACCTAGAAATTCTAGGCGTTCATTATGTTGAGTGGAGGCACTGCGGTGTGTCAGTGCCAATTTTAAATTTTTTAGATCGGAAAATTGATAACCAATTTTTCGTTCTAGACGATCTAAATGATTCATATTAATTAATTTTTGTAAAGAAACGGTCTAAACGGAAGCCTGTAGGCCACTCATTTGGTTCTTTTTCTAAACTCATCCAAATATAAGTGGCTTTACCCACGATATTTTTTTCTGGTACAAAGCCCCAAAAACGGCTGTCATCACTATGATCACGGTTATCCCCCATCACAAAATATTGCCCTTCAGGCACAATCCATTCTGCAGTAGGTAAGCCTTCTTGTGGATAGAATTCAATCCCCGAATAACGGCGCATTGGCTCCACTAAAATACTGTGTGTCACGTCACCGATTTCCAAATATTCCACTTGCGTTGGGAATGCTGGATTTGTGGGTTCTTGTTTATATTCAAACGCTTTAGTTTGGCAATCTACTTCGCAAGGTTTGCCATCTTTGCCATAAACCAGTGTTAAAGCACTTTTTTCAACATCAAGGATAATGCGGTCACCGCCTTTCCCTACAATACGTTTAATGTAATCTACACCAGACATATTGTCTTTAGATGTTAACGCAAGATTTTCAGCATAAGCCGCTCGCGTTGCCCCTAAACTTGTACGAAGTAACGCTTGTTCCGGCGCTTTAAACACGATCACATCACCACGTTCTGGTTTATTACCTTCAATAATCGTATTTTGGAAAATAGGATCTTTAATGCCATAAGTATATTTGTTCACGACGAGGAAATCCCCTACGCGCAAGGTCGCTTCCATTGATCCTGATGGGATTTGGAATGGCTCAAAAATAAATGAACGCACAAGGAATACCACGAATAACACAGGGAAAAGCGAAGAAATAAATTCTGAGCCTTCTGAAATAGGCTCAATTTTCGCTTTTTCTTCATCCGTTAATGCTTTGCCTGAGCGTTGTTCTGCGCGTGCGATTTGACGACGGCGTCTCGGCATCACGGCAAAGCGGTGATAACACCATAAAATGCCGGAAAGAGCGGTTAAAATCAGCAATAAAATACTGAATGTGTTAGGCAGTTGGAAATAATCTAACGCTTTCCAACCAGCAAAGCCTACGGCTAACAACAGAATAAAAAATACATTCGACATTGCTCTACTTTCCTATTTATCTTTACCAACATGTAAGATCGCTAAAAACGCTTCTTGCGGTACTTCCACGTTACCTAAAGATTTCATTCGTTTTTTACCTTCTTTCTGTTTCTGTAAGAGTTTTTTCTTACGGCTCACATCACCACCATAACATTTTGCTAATACGTTTTTACGCAATTGTTTTACCGTTGAACGCGCAATAATGTGGTTACCAATCGCGGCTTGGATCGCGATATCAAATTGTTGACGTGGAATCAGTTCACGCATTTTTTCAACTAATTCACGACCACGATAAGGTGCATTATCTTTATGAACAATTAATGCTAACGCATCAACACGATCACCATTGATCATGATATCCACGCGTACCATGTCCGCTGCTTGGAATCGTTTGAAACCATAATCCAAAGACGCATAACCACGCGATGTTGATTTCAAGCGGTCGAAGAAATCTAATACGACTTCGCCCATTGGGATTTCATAAGTTAACGCAATTTGGTTACCGTGATATACCATATTAGTTTGTACGCCACGTTTTTCCACACAAAGGGTAATCACGTTACCTAAGAATTCCTGTGGCACGAGCATATTACACTCTGCAATTGGCTCACGAATTTCCGCAATATTATTTAATGGTGGTAGTTTTGATGGACTATCCACATAAACCACGTCACCATTGGTCATTTCGACTTCATAAATTACAGTTGGTGCAGTGGTAATCAAATCAAGATCGTATTCACGCTCTAAACGCTCTTGAATGATCTCCATGTGTAAAAGCCCCAAGAAGCCACAACGGAAACCAAAACCTAAAGCCGTTGAGTTTTCTGGTTCATAGAACAACGATGCATCGTTTAGGCTTAATTTACCTAACGCATCACGGAAAGCCTCATAATCGTCAGAGCTAACAGGGAATAAACCAGCATAAACCTGCGGTTTTACTTTCTTAAAGCCTGGCAATACATGACTTGCCGGATTGTGTTGATGGGTTAAGGTATCCCCTACTGGTGCCCCTAAAATATCTTTAATTGCACAAACAACCCAACCTACTTCGCCGGTATTTAATACGGTCGTATCCACTTGTTTTGGCGTAAAAATCCCTAAACGATCAACGTTGTAAGCCTGTCCTGTAGACATTACTTTGATTTTATCACCTTTACGCAATACGCCATTTTTAATACGAACTAATGACACCACGCCTAAATAGTTATCGAACCAAGAGTCAATAATCAATGCTTGTAACGGTGCATCAGGATCACCTTCTGGCGCAGGGATTTTCGCAACAATTTCTTCTAATACATCTTCAATACCCACACCGGTTTTCGCCGAACAACGTACCGCTTCCATCGCATCAATACCGACAATGTCTTCAATTTCTTCTGCAACACGTTCAGGATCTGCTGCCGGTAAGTCGATTTTATTTAAAATCGGTACCACTTCTAAATCCATTTCAATGGCTGTGTAGCAGTTTGCCAAGGTTTGTGCTTCTACGCCCTGTCCAGCATCCACAACTAACAATGCCCCTTCACAAGCTGCAAGAGAGCGCGATACTTCATAAGAGAAGTCCACGTGCCCTGGTGTATCGATAAAGTTTAATTGGTATGTTTCACCGTCTTTGGCTTGATAATTTAAGGTTACACTTTGCGCTTTAATGGTAATGCCACGCTCACGCTCAAGATCCATGGAATCTAATACTTGCGCTTCCATTTCACGATCCGAAAGCCCTCCACAGGTCTGAATTAATCGGTCAGAAAGGGTCGATTTACCGTGGTCAATATGGGCAATAATAGAAAAGTTGCGAATATTCTTCATAAATAGATTAGTTTTCTCAAAAATCATTAAATTTAACTGGCGGATTGTACCTGAAAAGCGTGGAAATCGCTAGGGATGAAAGGGAAAAGTGCGGTCAAATTTTCAAACCTTTTAGATAAAACAAAACCCCGAATTACTTCGGGGTTTCTTTTTTCATTCAAACTGAAATTATAGGCTTTCAGTGAAAGTACGAGTAATAACGTCGCGTTGTTGTTCTGGTGTTAAAGAGTTGAAACGTACTGCGTAACCAGAAACACGGATAGTTAATTGAGGGTATTTATCTGGGTTGTTTACTGCATCTTCTAACGTTTCACGACGTAATACGTTTACGTTTAAGTGTTGACCACCTTCAACTTTAACAGTTGGTGCTACGTTTACCGGTAATTCACGGTATTCGATTTGGCCTAATTCGCTTACTGCTACTACTTGGTCTTCTGCGAATTCAGCTTTTGCACATAAACAACGAGCTTCATTTTTTTCGCTGTCTAATAACCAGAATGAGTTTAAAAGATTGTCATTTGCTGCTTGAGTAATTTGAATACCTTTGATCATAAAGTGCCTCCTAATTTGGCGGTTGTATATTTATTAAACTGTGCAAATTTTATCAAACTATTTGAAGAATTCAATTAATTTTGACCTAAAACAGGTTCTTTTTTCTGACTAATTTTTAAAAATTGATCTAGATTAAAGTTTTAGTCGCAACAAGAACTCAATAAGCTGTTACTTTTAACAATATATTAACATCACTCTCAGATAAAGCCTTTCTAAGCAATTTCATTTATAATATGTCCAAGCTTATCCAATAAGGAAATACAGAATGAAAACCTGGACAGATGTTATCGGTCAAGAGAAAGAAAAACCTTACTTTAAACACATTCTACAACAAGTTCATCAAGAGAGACTCGCGGGGAAAACCATTTACCCACCGCAAGACGAAGTGTTTAATGCCTTTAAATATACGGCATTTGATGAGGTGAAAGTTGTCATTTTAGGACAGGATCCCTACCACGGCCCCAATCAAGCACACGGTTTAGCTTTTTCGGTAAAACCAGAAGTGGCTATTCCGCCTTCTCTGCTGAATATGTATAAAGAATTGACTAACGATATTCCTGGTTTTCAAATGCCAAATCATGGCTACTTGGTGAAATGGGCGGAGCAAGGTGTACTACTGCTTAACACTGTGCTAACTGTAGAGCGTGGCATGGCACATTCACATGCTAAATTTGGTTGGGAAGTTTTTACAGATCAAGTGATTGCAGCACTTAATGAACACCGTGAAAAAGTCGTATTTTTACTTTGGGGAAGTCATGCGCAGAAAAAAGGGCAATTTATTGATCGCAATCGTCATTATGTTTTAACTGCCCCACACCCTTCTCCACTTTCTGCACATCGTGGTTTTTTAGGATGTCATCATTTTTCTAAAGCCAACGAATACTTAAAACAAAATGGTTTAACTGAAATTGATTGGCAAGTTTAAGATTGTGATTCAACATCAAGCGGGAGATTTTTTTCCCGCTTTTCTTCTTTTTTCTGCTCTCGTCTTTTTTTGAAAAAATCACTCAATTTCTGGCCGCACTTTTCTGCCAACACGCCAGAGGTAATTTCTAACGTGTGATTCATTTTATAATCATCAAAGAAGTGAAAGCGAGAACCTACAGCCCCTGTTTTATAATCTGACGCACCGAAGACTAAACGTTTAATTCGGCTATGTAAAATTGCACCCGCACACATGGTACAAGGCTCAAGGGTAACATAGAGTGTGGTATTAAGCAGACGATAATTTTGAATATGTTGTGCTGCGTTACGTAATGCGACAATTTCAGCGTGAGCGGTCGGATCATTTTCAATGATAGATAAATTCCAGCCTTCACCGAGAATATTTCCTTCATCATCCACCAACACCGCCCCGACAGGAATCTCGCCGAGTGCTTCTGCACGATCGGCAAGCATCAGGGCGTGTTGCATAAATTTCTCGTCTAAATCTGACCGCACTTTGAATGCCTAAACAGAGAAAGGATATTTGATTGGTTCGTGAGATTGATAACCCACCACCTTGAAATCATCCATCGTTACCCAAGTCTCAAGATCTTCAAGGGTTTTAATATCAGGATTAATTTCTAATTGTGGTGAAGGGAATGGTTCACGTTTTAATTGCACATCACGCATTAACTCAAGTTGGTCTTCATAAATATGCGCATTTACAATTTTATGATATGCCTTACCCGGTTTATTGCCAGTAATTTGCGCCATCAAAGCAAGGAAAGTAAAGACCTGTATTTGATTGAAGTTTAAACCAAGTGGCACATCGCAAGAGCGTTGATAACTGGTTAAGTGCAATGTATCGCCCACTAAGGAAAATGTGTGAGTGTGCATACAAGGACGCAAACAACCCAAATCAAATTCGCCTGGATTGAAGAAAGTCAGGATTTCACCACGATCATCAATACCTCGACTTAAATTGTTCACAATTTTACGAAGTTGGTCGATGGTTTCGCCATTCGGTTTACGCCATGCTCTGCCTTGCACACCATAAACGCGCCCCATATCATCGGTGCCTTTACGATGTGGATTAGCAAGCCAAGCGGCATTTTCATTGGCATTGGCATCCCACGTTTTGGTACCAAGTTTACGGAAATCAGCTGCATTATCATAACCACGGATATAACCTAAAAACTCTGCAATCGCCGCTTTCCAATAGCTTTTACGCGTGGTAATTAAGGGGAATTGATTATTAGCAACATCATATTCTAAATCCGCATTAATCACTGTAAGGCAACGCTTACCAGTACGCTCATTAGCAACCCACTCACCTTCATTTACAATACGTCGGCAAAGATCTAAATATTGTTTCATAAAAAACTCCTTACTAATGAACCGCACTTTTCGAGCGATTGTATGCCCATGCCATAATTAACCCACCGCCAATAATCATCGGCAAACAAAGCGCTTGTCCACGAGTCATGATGCCTAAGAAAGATTCCACTTCAGGCTCACGGACATATTCAACGATAAAACGGAAAATCCCGTAACCAACAAGGAATAATCCTGCTACCGAACCTACAGGACGAGGCTTTTTAATAAAGACATTCAGAATAATAAACAGCACGAAACCTTCTAAGAACGCCTCATAAAGCTGTGAAGGATGGCGAGGCAACAACAATGGATCATTTGGGAAAATCATAGCCCAAGGCACATCCGTTTCTCGTCCCCAAAGTTCTAAATTGATGAAGTTACCAATTCGTCCCATCCCTAAGCCAAATGGAATCAAGGGTGCCACAAAATCTGCCGTCTGCCAGAAGCTTCTTTTTTGAGAATAAGAGGTCCAAATCATTGAAATAATCACCCCAATTAATCCACCATGGAATGACATTCCCCCTTCCCAAACACGAAATAAATACAGCGGGTCTTGCACAAAATGATCGAAATTATAGAAGAAAACATCCCCAATGCGACCACCTAAGAACACGCCCATAAAGCCATTAAAAAGTAACGTATCCACTTGCTCGACTGTCCAACCACTATTTGGTTGATTGGCACGACGAACCGCCAGCCAACGAGCAAAGATAAAGCCTAATAAATACATTAAACCATACCAACGCAGCCCTATATTGCTATTACCAAAAGTAAAAATAGTCGGATCAAAATGCGGAAGCATCAAAAATTCTGAATTCATAACATTCCTTATTTAATAAACATATCAACTGCGATCGCAACTAATAGCAAGGCAAAGCCTTTTTTCAAGGTTGGGACAGGGAGTTTGGAGGTCGCGGTTGCCCCTAGTTTAGAAGTGAAGAATGAAGTGCCCGTAATACCAAGCACGGCAGGCAAATAAACATAACCTAGGGAATAATCTGGCATGGCAGGATTTCCCCAACCACTCACCATAAAACTCAACATGCCTGATAAACCAAGAAGTGCCCCACAGAATGCAGAAGAACCGATGGCTTTTTTCATATCAATACCGCGGGAATTTAAAAATGGCACGATAAAACCACCGCCACCTACGCCTGCTGCGCTTGATGCCACCCCAATTAAAATACCACCGATAACAGATGCTTGTGTTGTTAAAGGTTTGGTTTTCCCTGTGTTTTTCTTAATAGAAATCACCATTTTTGCCGCTAAATATACGACTAAACAGGCAAAGATTTTGGCTGATACATCACGATCAAGTTTGCCAATAAACAAACCAGAGATAAAGACCGAGATCATCACCATAGGTGCCAATACTTTCACGGCACTCCAGACTATATTACCTAGTTTATGGTGACGCTGTGCAGAAGAAAATCCAGTAATCACAATGGTTGCAAATGAAGTCCCTAATGCGGTGGACATCAGCAAGGGTTCAGGTACGCCTACCATCGGCAATAAATAAACCAAGGTAGGGACGATAATTAACCCACCACCAATGCCAAATAATCCGGCAAGAAAACCAACCAAAGACCCGACAAGCAAACAAAGTAAAATAAAAGTGAGCATTATTGCCCCCTTGATTTATAAAACGAACGTTTTTGATATTTAGAAGAACCATTTTTACGCGGCGCATGATAAGGTTTATTTGTCTCATGCTCTTGCGAATTTTCAAGCAATGTTTTTTCGTTGCCAAACATTACTTGGGCAAACTCTTTCATCGCTTTGCGATAAACATCTTTCTTAAAGGACACAACCTGACGTACGGGATACCAGAAACTTACCCAACGCCAACCATCAAATTCTGGTGATTTTGTTGTGTTCATATTAATATTTTTTTCATCCCCCACTAATTGCAACAAAAACCAACGTTGTTTTTGCCCAATACACACGGGTTTGCTGTCATAACGCAGCAATCTTTTCGGCAGCTTATAACGCAACCAATGTTTAGACGCGTAAAGCACCTTCACATCTTTGGGTTGCAAACCAACCTCTTCATATAATTCACGATACATGGCTTGTTCGGCACTTTCATTATCGTTAATTCCACCTTGTGGGAATTGCCATGAATTCTGCCCGTATCGTTTAGCCCAAAGCACCTGCCCTTTGCGATTACAAATGACAATGCCTACATTTGGACGGTAGCCATCAAAATCGATCACTATCGTTCACCTTAAATTTTGTACAAAAATAATTTTCAGATTGTTTCATAAATTCGCTTTTTTATCAACCGAATGGGCATATTTACCCTATTGTGGATAACTCTGTGGGTAACACTTGGATAGTCTAAATTTAACTGTGTATAAAAATTAAAAACCGCTTTTCACACTTCACTTTTTTCATTTTTGCATAACCTTTAATCAAAAATTTTCCGAAAAAAATGACCGCACTTTTTCTCATCAAAGTGCGGTCAAAAATTCAGCCATTTTTTAATTTAAACATTTCTGGCTTGGTGAAGAAATAACAGCAGTGAGTTATTCAATATTTCTGTGGATAAAATTGTGATTGAGCAAATGGTGACTGTTGCATAACTCTTCTTAGCATTTTACCATCGATTTTTGAGAAGAAATTTTATCTTTAATTTCATAAAGATAACGCTTATTCACAGACACCATCTTATTCACATTCACGTAAAAAATTTAGTGGTTATTTTTCATCCAAGCCTTTTTTGACTAACGCTAAATAGCGTTCCCATTCAAAATATTGACCAGGATCGATCTTACGACCAGGCGAAATATCGCAATGCCCAACGATACGATCGAGCGTTATTTTCGGGTAAGCTTGCATGATATCTCGTGTTAATGCAGCAAGCACTTGGTATTGCTCTGCTGTAAAAGGTTGTTCATTACTACCCTCTAGCTCAATCCCAATCGCAAAATCATTACATTTATCGCGTCCTTCAAAGCAAGAAAGCCCCGCATGCCATGCTCTATCATTGAAACTAACATACTGTGTCACCTTGCCATCCCGTTCAATTAAACAATGGGCAGACACGCGAAATTGATAAATTTCCTCAAAATAGGGATGGATGGTTGGATCGAGTTTACCTTGGAAAAAATCATCTACATATCCACCACCAAATTGTTCTGGCGGCAAACTGATGTAATGAATGACGAGTAATGAAATATCCTCTACATCAGGACGTTCATCAAAATGTGGTGAAATCACTTTTCTTGCCTGGCTTAACCAGCCATTTTTTATCTTATTCATCTGTTTTTCTGCGATTAAATTTTATTTTTGCGATCGAGATCGCAAAAGAAGTGCGGTCAGTTTCACTTTCATTTTTTCCTTTTGCACAATGTTGCAGCCAATCCTGGCATTTTTTTATTCAACCAAAAGGAAATTTAATTTAATGAAACTGACTTTTTCTAAACCTTTACATAAAGGTTTTACGTTAATTGAATTGATGATCGTGATTGCGATTATTGCTATTCTCGCGACGATCGCCATTCCGTCTTATCAAAATTATACCAAAAAAGCGGCTATCTCCGAATTGTTACAAGCTTCTGCACCTTATAAATCTGATGTGGAACTATGTATCTATAGCACCAATGCCCCAACAAACTGTTCAGGTGGCTCAAATGGCATTGCAGCAGACATCACTACCGCAAAAGGCTATGTCAAATCCATCACCACGAAATCGGGTGTGATTACGGTGACAGGAAATGGCGCATTGGATGGAATCAGTTATTCCTTAACAGCGACAGGCTCAACCTCATCAGGTGTCACCTGGACAACAGCTTGCCCAAGCAATGCGGATTTATTCCCTGCGGGTTTCTGCTCTTCAGCTAAATAGCGAAACATGGCTTATCAAGCAATCGCAAAAAATGGCGAGATTTATCATATCTCGCCACAATATTGGCAACAAAACCAACAGCAACAAGCCTTGCTGTTGCGTTACTTTGCGCTCCCCCTTAAAGAAGATGAACACCATTTATGGCTTGCGGTGGACTCACTCAATAATCTTGCAGCTTGTGAAACCTTTGCTTTTTTAAGTGGAAAATTAGTTGAACCGATTTTATTTGAAACGACTCAACTCAAACAACTTTTACAATCCCTAGCACCTAAAGCCAATCAAATCGAAGAGCAAACGACGTTTTACCATCATTCTGAAGATGAAAACACAGCTAATTTAGCTAATGACGACGAACCCGTTATTCAATTATTAAATGGTATTTTTGAAACAGCCCTGCAAAAAAATGCCTCAGACATTCATTTAGAAACGCAGCCAAGTGGGCTCTTAATTCGTTTACGTATTGATGGTGTGCTCCAACCGCAACCGATTATTAGTAAAGCGCTCGCCAATCGTGTAATTTCTCGCCTTAAACTCTTAGCCAAACTGGATATTAGTGAAACTCGGCTACCACAAGATGGCCGCTTTCAATTCAAAACCACATTCTCCGATATTTTAGATTTCCGCCTTTCTACCTTGCCCACGCATTGGGGAGAAAAAGCGGTATTACGATTACAACAAAATAAACCTGTTCAACTAAGTTTCGCTGAATTGGGCATGACACAAAATCAACAAAGTCAATTTCAGCATGCACTCAGCCAACCGCAAGGTTTAATCCTGGTGACAGGCCCAACGGGAAGTGGAAAAAGTATCTCGCTTTATACCGCACTTCAATGGCTCAATACGCCAGATAAACATATTATGACAGCAGAAGATCCCGTTGAAATTGAATTAGAAGGTATTATTCAAACTCAAGTGAATCCGCAAATCGGTTTAGATTTTAGCCGATTACTTCGTACATTTTTACGACAAGATCCCGACATTATTATGCTTGGTGAAATTCGAGACGAAGAAAGTGCATTGATGGCATTAAGAGCGGCTCAAACAGGTCATCTAGTGCTTTCTACCTTACATACCAACGATGCGATCTCAGCCATTTCACGCTTACAACAATTAGGCATTCAATCTCATGAAATTGAAAACAGTCTCTTATTAGTTATCGCACAACGATTGGTACGCAAACGTTGCTTAAAGTGCGGTCAACATTTTGGAAACTCTTGTGATTGTCATCAGGGGTATCAAGGGCGTATTGGGGTATATCAATTTTTACAATGCGAAGACAACCGTTACCAAACTGATTTTGAATCACTTTATCAAAGTGCGTTAGAAAAAGTAAAAGATCACGTCACCGATCTCGCTGAAATTCAACGCGTGTTAGGCAAAAAATAGGAGTCTCTATGGCAAAGCAAAAACTCTTTTACTTCCAAGCCTATGATCAGCGGCAACAATGGCAAAAAGGCAGTCTTGTTGCACAATCTAAACAAGCCGCACAATTTCTGTTAATTGCAAAAGGTTTTAGTCGCATTCGCTTGCAACAAGATTGGCAACTTAATCAGAAACCGAAAAATGCAGAAATCAGTGCTTTATTGAATCAACTGGCTACATTACTCAGTTCCGCCATTCCATTAAAAAATGCATTGCACATTTTGCAAGATAACTGCACGCAATTGGGATTGCATCAGTGGCTTGGCGCCTTAATTGAGTTAATTGAAAGTGGTCTTCCGTTTTCACAAAGCTTGGAAATACAAGGAAAGTATTTAAATTTTCAAGAGATTCAACTTATTCAAGTGGGAGAAATGACCGGAAAACTGGCGGAGGTATGCACTAAAATTGCAGAACGTCGAACGCAATCATTAACGCTTCAACGAAAATTACAAAAAATTATGCTTTATCCCACCATGGTATTAGGTATTTCGCTTTCACTTACGTTGATTTTATTACTCTTCGTTGTACCACAATTTGCTGAAATGTATGGCGAAAACTCCGCTGAACTGCCTACATTAACTGCTGTGTTATTAGCCATGTCTCAATTCCTACAATATCATTTTATTTCATTGATGATTGTCTGTATTTTAGTTCTTTTTATGCTGAAGATGGCATTAAAACATTCTCTTTGGCTGAATCAAAAAAAGAATGTGCTGATTAGTCACATACCAATTTGGGGCAATATCATTTGCCTTTCTCGCCTAATCAGTTTTAGCCATAACTTACAATTAATGCTTCAATCCGGTGTAGCATTAACGCCTGCGCTAAATAGTTTTCTCCCAAAACAACAAACTTGGCAAACACAACGTACCTTAAAAGGTGATATTCTGCTACAACAAGAAGTGCGGTCAATTTTACAGTGGGTTTCTCAAGGTTATCCATTTTCAGAAAGTGTCAGTAGCCATCTTTTTCCAATGGAAGCGCAGCAAATGCTACAGATTGGAGAGAAAAGTGGAAAACTTGCATTGATGTTGCGACATATTGCTGATAACTATCAAGAAAAGCTCAATCATAAAATTGATTTACTTTCCCAACTTTTAGAGCCTTTAATGATACTCATCATTGGTAGTTTAATTGGTATCATAATGATGGGCATGTATCTGCCGATTTTTAATATGGGTTCGGTAATCCAATGATAACATTAGCCTTTTTCTTATTGGGTAGTTTAGCGGGCATCTTTGCTTGGCTTTATATTGATCATTTTATCCCTAATCTCCAACAAGAAATTTATCAGAACTATATCGAACTTTATCCTGAAAACAGACCGATTTTCCATAGCGAAAAAGCAGCCATTCAATCTCAAAAGTGCGGTCATATTTTCCTTTATTTTTTAGGGTTTGGACTCTGTTTTGCTGCACTTTATTATTTTCTTCAGGATGAATTATTTACTTTATGGCTCGCGATTACGCTTAGTCTCATCTTTGTTATCAGTTGGCTAGACTGGCACTATCAACTGATTTCACCTACACCTTGCCTGTTTTTATTTTTCCTGGGGCTATTCGGCGCACATCAAGAGTTTTCAATTC